>JALFLM010000134.1 GCA_022774705.1 Lachnospiraceae bacterium
CCCGCTACAAACAATACGCCAAACCCATTGATGACTGACTGAAGCACCATCCCTCCAATGCTGATGATTGCATCCTGGAACATGACAGGCA
Source organism: Lachnospiraceae bacterium (assembly GCA_022774705.1). Lineage (GTDB taxonomy): Bacteria > Bacillota > Clostridia > Lachnospirales > Lachnospiraceae > TWA4. The sequence continues at coordinate 92 of JALFLM010000134.1, forward strand.
TCCCCAGCATTAAAAGCCTTTTTGCCAGACTGATATCTATTGCAAAATCCTGACGCTTCAACTTCAAAAAAGGAACCCTGCGCAGGACAGAAAAACAATAGATACATGAAATTCCCTGTGAGATCAGCGTTGCCGCAGCAGCACCGGCAATGCCCAAATGGAATCCCATCACAAACAGCAGGTCCAAACCTATATTCGTGCAGGAAGCAATCACCATGGCTGTCAAAGGAGACCGTCCATCCCCCAGTGCCCTTAAAAGAGCGGCTTCCAGATTATAAAACATGATGACTGTAAGCCCGCCTATCATAACCCTCAGATATGTCAGGGAACCTGCAACAATATCTTCCGGTGTTTTCAGAAGCGTCAGCATCGGCGGCGCCGCAAGTTCCCCCGCCGCAGTCAGCACGACTGCCGCCCCGATGGTAAGGATGACTGCATTGCCAATAGATTTATGTAATGATTTTTCATCCTTTCCTCCATAATGCTGTGCAAAGAGAATAGAAAATCCCTGTGTCATGCCGGCCGCCATCCACAAAAACAGCCAGTTCAGCCAGTCGGCTGCACCAATGGATGCCAGCGCCTGCATTCCCACTCCCTGTCCCACAATGATCGTATCTACAATCGTATAAAACTGTTGAAATACATTTCCCAACATTAAGGGCAGTGAAAAACCAAACAGAAGTCTGGCCGGAGCACCTGTTGTCATATCTTTTGTTGCTGCCATCTTTTCCACCTATTTCCATCCCGATCGTATAACAGGCCGGTTTTACAGCCAGAGAAGAAATTTACAACTGCTTCCCGGATACCTGTTATATTTCCACATCAAAAACTCTCTTCTTAAAATAGTATTTCCGGTCTTCTTCCGTGATCTCGCGAATCACCCTGCAGGGATTGCCCGCAGCAGCCACTCCGTCCGGAATGTCTCTGGTCACAACACTACCGCCGCCAATCACTACATTATTCCCAATCGACACTCCCGCCATGATCGAGACGCTTCCGCCTATCCACACATTATCTCCGACAGTAATTGAGATACCGTATTCGTAGCCGGAGTTTCTGGATTCATGATGTAACGGATGACCGGCAGTATAAAAAGATACATTGGGCCCCAGCATGACATTTTTCCCTATTTTCACCTTTGCAACATCCAGAACTGTACAATTATAGTTTGCAAAGAAATTCTCTCCGACCTCTATGTTATAACCATAATCGCAATGAAATGGAGGCTCTACAAAAACAGCCTCGCCGGTTTTTCCAAACAACTCCTTTAGCAGCCCCGGAATCCTGTCATACTGATCCGGGTGGACATTATTCAGTTCATAAACCCTTCTTTTACATTCCAGGCGTTCCCTGCTCAATACTTCATCAGATGCCAGGTAGGGCAGTTCTGCAATCATTCTGTCTTTTTGGTTCATTTTCAACACTCCTTAAATTCACGTTTTTCATGATCGTTAGTGGATTATTGTATTCCCGGAAATCTATTTTGTCAATTCAATTTCTTGCCTGAAAACCTTTTGACAGAAGTAAAAGCAGAAAAATAAAAGAAATCCCCAGTAACTGAAACAGAATTGTTATCCGCACTACTTGCAACACGTAACAAATCATTTAACCTTGTACCGTCTTTTTCACTCAAAACGATACTTATATCACCATTTTCTGCAATAGAAATAGAACTATCCGGGTACAGCTTCCTCTCTGTATATGATACAACTTGCACCAATATATAGTTCCATGAATTCATACTTTTTATCCTTAATCTGCGCGATTGCCCCTTCCGCTGACCGATCCCATTTCAGTTCAATGATCATGGCCGAGTAGATTATCTGACTTTTTTACAGCACGAACAACATTCTCCCAGCCTGCCCCCTGAATAGCCGCCACAAATACAGAAGCAATCTCCGAATTTGGTATAAAAACTTCTTTCGTTGAAAAGTCATATCCCAGATATCCCAGATGAATCAGTAAAGTCAGTACATCATCCGCTGTTGAAAACGTAGTCATATCATTGCTGAAGGAACCGGTTTCTATCTTTTTATGTTCCCCTGCCAGCAATTCGATCACCGTATCCTTAAGTCCCGCATAATTCAGAACAATATAATCTCGCAGTGCCTCAAACGTTTCTGTCTGATTCCAGTAATTGTCAAAACTTCTGCTGAGCATTGCACTGACCACAGAGCGTGGACTGTACACATGCTCCACGTTTTCAAAGCGGTATCCATCATACCACCGCCTGGTTTCTTCAAAATCCATTCCGTACCGATCACATAATTCCTTCACTTCCGACTCCGTAAAACCTACAAACTCCGCAAGCTGCTTCGGATTTGTCATGGAAAATTCATCAAACATATTCAGAGCTGAACCGCCCAGGCGGGGCTCTCTTCCGCTTTCAGCGGAATTCACCTCCTGAGATCCATATTTTTTAATCGGAAGAATTCCCGTCATATATGCCAATGCAACATACGATCTATCTTTCAAGAGATTTCGAAGGAAATCCAGATACGTTTTGTGAGCTTCTGAACCATCTTGATTTTCCCTGAAAATACAATCCCATTCATCAATTATAAAAATAAAACGGATTCTGTACTCTGCATAAATATCCTGCAGAACCCCGATTAAATCTGTTTCATCCAGATAGTCCACATCGGGATAAGTCTTTAGAAGATCTCTGAGTAAACATTTTTCCAGCAGCATCTTCATTTTAGCCACATCATGTGTCCGGCTGAAAAATCCTGCATATTCAGAAAGATAACATTAGACTGATTCAGATGTTCCATAAAAGAAACATCTTTTCCGATCTTTAAATTCTCAAACTGCTTTCTGGAATCTGCATTTCTTCCATAATAAGCAGCCAGCATTTCGGCTGCCATGGACTTTCCAAATCTCCTGGGTCTGCTTACACATACAAATTTCTGCTTTGTTTTCAATACACGATTTGTATATGCAATCAATTCCGTTTTATCTACATATATTTCTGATTTAATTGATTCCTGAAAACTTTCATTTCCTGGATTTAAATAGATACCCATTTTCCTGATTTACTCCCCTCGATTCCATGCCGTCCTGCCAAACCTCTGTATTTTTCGCATTAGATTGCGAATACCTACTGAATACATTCAGAACAATTCAGTCTCTGCTTGACTGTTATATTTTCTGTTTCTATTATATAGCACTTCAATATAAAAAGAAAGTCACTACCTGCGAGAAACTGCATCCAAAATTGCATTTTCGCTAAGCGCTCCTCGGAAACGGAAATCAGATATCCTTTAAACAATGTGATATTGGGTGTATGGATAAAGCACTGGAATAATATCAACCACAAAAGCATATAATATTTATAGAAAGGAAAAGTGCAACAAGTTGCAAAAATCTTTTCTGAAGCAAAGCAGAATATTGATTTTTGAATTCTATATAGGTATAATAGAAAGGAAAAATGCAACAAGTTACACAAATCTTTCGTAAGGAGATTTGACAATGGAAATTCGCAGAGATTTTTATTTGGATAAATTGATAAAAAGAAAAAATAATGGATTGATTAAGGTAATCACCGGTATACGCAGATGCGGAAAGTCCTATTTGCTGAATAACCTTTTTTATCATCACCTGCTGGAAAATGGAGTGGACGCTGACCATATCATCCGTTTTGCATTTGATTCAGCAGAAGATCTTTATCTCATTGGAGAAAGCCTGATTCAAATTGAAAAGGCAAAGCGTGGAGTTGACCCTGAAAAGTTCATGAATTATATCCGTTCCAAGGTTGTTGGCGACGGAATGTATTATCTGCTGCTTGATGAAATTCAGATGTTGGATTGTTTTGAAGCTGTTCTGAATGGTTATCTGCGTAAAGAAAATATGGATGTATTCGTGACAGGAAGTAATGCAAAACTCCTGTCCAAAGATATTGCTACTGAGTTCGCCGGTCGTGGCGATGAAGTGCATATGTACCCTTTGAGTTTTGCAGAGTTTATGACTGTTTACAGCGGAGACAAATATATGGGTCTATCCGAGTATATGCTTTACGGCGGTATCCCCCTGGTTGTTCTGCGTGAAGGAACCGGAGATAAAGCTGCTTTATTACAGAATCTGTTCAACGAAATTTATATTCGAGATATTACTAAACGAAATCGTGTGAAGAATATTGGTGAATTGGAAGATCTGTTGAATATCCTTTCTTCGGCCATTGGCTCGTTGACCAATCCCGAAAAATTGAAGAACACTTTCAAGACTGTAAAAAAATCCAGAATCACTTCCGTTACTATCAAGAAATATCTGGATTATTTTGAAGACTCTTTCCTGATTGAATCAACACAAAGATATGACATCAAGGGAAAGGCATATATTGAAACTCCAAAGAAATATTATTTCTCTGACCTTGGACTTCGCAACGCAAGAATCAACTTCCGCCAATTTGAGCAGACTCATTCTATGGAAAATGTGATTTATAACGAACTTCGTATGCGTGGCTACAGCGTAGATGTAGGAGTAATACCGATTGCAGAAAGAAATCAGGATGGAAAGGTAATCCGTAAACAACTGGAAGTGGATTTTGTATGCAATCTTGGTTCTTCCAGATACTACATTCAGTCTGCTTACTCACTGCCTGATGAAACGAAACGAACTCAGGAAATCAGACCATTCAGAAAAATTGATGATTCTTTCAGGAAGATCGTTATTACAAAAGATATTGTGCAGCCTTATTATGATGACTATGGTATCCTGACTGTGAACATTTATGATTTCCTTCTTGATCCGCAGATTCTGGAAAAATAAGTATTATTGTTTTTTGCAAGCAATTCTATTTTACAATAAACAATTACATTTTACGAGGAGAAGAATAGGAATGTATTCCGTTACAAAAGAGGAAGGACACACCGCAACCGGGGCGGCGTATCCAGAATAATTACGATTTTTTGATTGGGTAGCAGACCTCGGTGACATATTCATCGGGATTCGAGGTCTCGTGGGGGCTGACATGGTAGAGTTACATCGTATTTCATGGTTTCGTCTTCCTTTCTCAGCCTTGTTTGGGCTGTTTCCAGAAGCCGCAGCCGGTACGCCGTCTCCTCGGACAACGCTTGAAGCTCCGCCTGCTTGCAGCGTAGATGCCGCAGCAGGGTCTCCCCTTCGTCATAGCAGGGCAGGATCTCGCCGATGGCGGCGAGGCCGAAGCCCATGTCCTTCAGAGCGTTGATACGCCCCGCAATGGGGAGTTGCTCCGGCGCGTAATAGCGGTAGCCGGATTCCGGGTCGATCCAGACAGGCTTCAGAAGGCCGATCTCATCATAGTGGCGCAGCATACGGATGCTGACTCTGGACAGTTTTGAAAAATCTCCGATTTTCAGCATAGGGGTTCCTCCAGATCTGTCGGTTTTTGAGCTCAGCATCATTGTAGTACCTGCCACAATGGTAGAGTCAAGAGATATTTTCCTGTTTTTCACTAACGCAGCAGATCACATGACTGCGCGCAATGCGGTTACATCGACTTGGACGGTCATGGAATAGCCGGTAGGCGCCATTTGCGAAAAGTAGTTAAACATCTGACCGCGAGGCCAGGTTTGCAGATCAATCGGAGTAAAATTCATGATCATCACTCCCTTCTCCATCATGTTATCACACAGATCGGGAAGAGAAAACCTACGCTTCGTTGACTTGACGGGCTGTACCTCACACAAATGATCATGGCTGTCAGAAGAACAGGAGAGTTGCAGCGATAGCAACCATGTTGCACAGAATGTGCGAGATCGTGCTCATCAGGCAGTTGCCGGATCTGCGATAAACCATCGCGAAAAACATACTGTCGACAAAAACCGTTGCAATATCATACGCCACAAGTCCGGCATTTCCCACGGCAATATGACCTGCGGCAAAGGCGACGGACGAAACCACGGCGCAAAGCCAGAAGGGGAACCGATTCATCCCCTTGCCGACAAAGAAGCCTCGGAAAGCAATTTCTTCGCCAAGCGCCGCAATGATAACCTGACCGATGAGCAGCGGTATCCGCTCGAAGGACAAAATAGCGCTCGTCCTTCCCACAATGTGGTCAACAAACGCTCTGCCTAAAAGCAAATGGCCCACAATCAGCGTCAAAACGGCGCTCGCAACCGGGAAAGCCCAGAGAAGCGCACCGCTTTTCCGGAGGTCGCTCCAAACGGTGCCGAAGCGAAGACCGGATTCATCATGCTTCGGTTTTTGGATGGCCTCCACAACAAAGAAGAATGCAATGCCCACAAACACGGAATATCCCGCAATTTGCGATGAAGGCACAGCCTTTGTCGCCGTGAGCAGAAGCATCACGATGAGTCCGACGATGGTGATTGCCGTCTGCCTGTCCATTTTTTCAGCATGGTTCATATGTTTCTCTCCTCTGATTCGTTATTCCCGTCCATCTTCTCCTGCTTCGGGCTGTACTGCATGGGCGTAAACCGCAGACCGTCGACGGTTTGCTCCCCGCTGGTTGGGATAAAGCCCAGATGACGGTAGACCTCCACAGCGTAGGGAGAAGAGTTAACCGTGAACACCTGATGGGCATAGTCACGGCGCATGGCCGCAAACAGCTTTTTGCCGATACCCCGGCGGTGATAGGCCGCATCAACAAAAAATCCGGCAATGTGCTGGGGCGCTCTCATGCACAGCACACCCACAAGCGTTTCTCCGTCAAAGGCACCGTAAAAGTCCATCTGCCGGTTGCGCTGGGGATTATCCAGACTGGCCCGAAATGCAACGATTCCTTCGGGTGAATACTCCGGCGCTTCAAACACCAGGAATACCCGCCAGCACAGCTCCAGCGCCACCGGGATTTCCTCTTTGGTAAGTCTGCGGACAGGGTACGGCTCCATGGTTCGGGTCAGGCTGTAAAGTGCCATATCAAGAACCTTGCCGTTTTTCACGGCGTTGTTTTTCATTGTACCCTCAAAATCGAATCCCGCCTTCTCTAACGCCCGTCGGGAACCCGTGTTATAGGCGAAGGGCTCGGCATAGATTCGCAGAATGTCGGTTGTATCAAAGATGATTTTACAAATCTGTCGAATAGCCTCCGTCATAATGCCCTTGCCCCAGTATTCCTCCGCCAGATAATAGCCCAGCTCTGCCGTCTGCCGATGGATATTGCTCTGCCGGAAAGCTCCAATGCTGCCAATGGCACAGTCGTTCTGCGTGATGGCATAGGCAAAGGTGCTTTTTTCATCCGAGGAGAGCATTGTGCAGATATAGTACCGAGCATCCTGCTCGGTATAGGGGAAGGGAAGGCCGTCCCGCAGATTGTTCAGAATCTTCTTGTTATTCAGTGCCGCTGCCAGATCCGCTGCGTCCGACAGCCGCCATTTTCTCAAAATACAGTTCATGTATACCGCTCCTTCCATGGCACTGGGGTTTTCCATACTCAATCTGAAAATCCCGCTGTAATGGCGTTCTCCACCGCTTTCCGAATGACCTTACTGGAGCAGGTTGCGCCGCTGACGGCATCCACCGCAGTAGTCTGATTCTGCAGCATCTGGTCAAGAATCGCTTCTGCGGGAGTGCCTCTTCCGTTTTCATGTTCCAAAAGTTCAATGCTTTCCATCCGGTGATCCCGGACAGTAACCTGAACCCGTGCCCGGACAACGCCGGTGTCACACTGGCCTTCATATACGCCGTTAGCCACCTTTGACAGATCAATCTCATCGAAGGTAAGCGCGTCCACCTTCGCCTTATAGTCACTGATGGATTTGAGGTAAAATCCGCCCGCAATAAGGCCGATGACCAGAAGTGCCGATATTACTGTCAGGACTGCTTTATTATGCCGATTCATAACTGCTCCTCTCTGTACCATTGTAAAACCTCGGAAAGATTTTCCGGACTGACATAGCTTTCATCCTTGCTCAGCAGCTCCAGCATTCGCTCATCCTGGGCGGAGCGCTGCTTCTGGGAAGCAAGCCCCTTGGTAAGCATGGAGATCATCAGCTTGTCCATCCCCTTCAGCCTGCTGCGGTCAATGCCGCCCTGAAGGGTAAACAGGGGAATGCCCTCCGAAATGGAGGTGGCCTTTCGAACCTCGGAGATTAGTGTACCGGTATCACACAGCCCGACAGCGCAGACAGCACGGAGGTCAAAACGGCCTGCAGCTATGGCATGCTGCTTGTAGGGATTGATTCTTTTGATTTCGCCATTTTTTCTAAACAGAGACCCAGTCTCTTTAAACCAGAATGTTTTTCCGGCTTCCTTACACTGTCTTCGAATATCCAGCACCCAATCATAATCACACAAGCGAGCATCTCTGCCGGTTTCGCTGCCAACCGTTACATGTTCTACTCCATGCAAATAGTTTGACAAATCTATTTTTTCCAGCATAGGTCCGCAGGCAATGAAACTTTTATCATAGCCCAGGCTTCTTTTCTCCAAGTATCGGCACCTGGATGAAAAAAGTCCGCAGCAAAACAAGTGGCTAATACTTTATCTCCTTTGATACAATATTCACCTTTCCTGTTTTTTCGAATAGGCCAATCAAACTTGTCCGTCTTCGTTATTTCATTTTGACCATACCTCTTGGCATATGGTCCATAATAATAGCAATATTTCCAGCCTTCACTATAATAGCTGCATCCTGTCCAAGGTTCCCAGTTCATAATTTGTTCCTTTTAAAAGTCAAATATTCCCATATACTTTATCCCTTCAGATTCTTCAATGCCCCCGGATTATCTGCGAGGATCATACCAACAGTCGGGCATTTTTCCAGTTCTTCGCAGTCGCCGCAGGTTTCAACACCTTTCTTCAGCGCACACTGACGAATCTCACAAAGACTGTCACAGAACACCGTTTTGATTCCGTCGGCACGGCAGCCCAAACAGTTGATATGTTCCGGCAGAATCGGCACATGATTCAACTCTGACCACACTTTTGCGGTTTTTTCACACAGTGCCTGATCGTCATGCAGCGTTGCCAGATACGCATCGCATTTCTCACAATCCAGTCCGCAGTATGCAATCATATTCTTCATGGTTATATACCTCCTCAAATTCGTTTTTTTACTCCCGCATCCTCCTTTTGCACTTTGTGAATATAACTTTTTGCATTTATAACTAATAGAACAGAATACGCTATTGTCATAGCCAGCGGAATTGCCGCAAACCAAAGACTGATTTTCACATCACTGCTCTCTATCAAAATTATAGAAGCTATTGTGAATCCGCAACAAAGCATTTCTAGGGCAAACATAATAATAGCCCTTAATACCGCTTGTTTTTTTGTTTATCCGCATAATCTGCAACCGCTAATATTGTTACTTTTACTTCATCATTCATATTCTCACTTTTCCTTTCTCCATCAATGATTTCTCGGATGTCAACCTCATAGAACTCAGCTATCTCAACAAGCATACTGATGTCCGGCATATTACTTCCCTCTTGTGTCAAGTAGTTGACAGATATTTTTATATATATGCTTTTACTCCACGAAGCTTCAGATTATCCCATATTTTCACTTTATTATTTCCTGCCTGCACGTTCTGCAATGGCCCCGCAATCACGGTCTCACTCATAACATTTCCCACAAGGTCAGAATCAATTGCCAAATCGCCTCCATCACGATTTTCAAATCTGCCCTCTGTAATACGTGTCATTCCCAAATCCTTACTTGTAATCACCTTGCCCTTTAATGTAAACATTTCCTCCGGTAAGGTGATATCCAGATACACCCCATCCTCTTCAGTAACAATCTTCGCCTCTGCTTTCACATTATCTGCATAACAGTTTACTTCCTGCTCAAAAGCTACTGCTCCACCCAGATAAACATTTCCATCAATATACGCCGGCTGCTTCACCCTCTCATACTGCTCTACATCCCCATAACCAAGGCTCTGCACTTCCTCGATATAGCTTTCCAGTGAAACCGGTGAACCGTTATATTCTGCAGTTCCATAGTGCCGATTCTCTTCCTGACCACCGATAAACAGATTCTGAAACCAACGGTCATCTCCGCCATACACTGGCACTGTGCCGGCCACCATGGTCGAATGTGGAAAATGATACGGTGTGGAACGGTTCAATACGGGATAATGATTTAAGAAACCACACACCAGATTGTTCACATAAGCACCGCCCTGAGCCGCATTGTCAAACGCATACTCAGACGTAAAAATATTGTTATCCACCAGATATGGACCATGGGTAACTTCAATAAAAAAGTCACGATTATTGTTATCGTAAATATTCGCACTTACCCGAATGCCCTGTGCCTGCCAGTCAAGCCATGTTCCCAGTGTACAGTGATGAATGTAATTATTGTGAATATATGTATCAATTGCTGCATGCAATTTAATTCCGCCAAGCTCATGTCCATAATACTCATGCTTTGTTCCGATTCTGAAAATCTCATTTCCATAAATCTCACAAAATGCCGAGCCCATATGACCTACGATACCATTCTGTCCGCAATCGTAAATCCGGTTGTTCCGGACAATATGGGAACCCACTTTTTCCTTGCTCCAGCCGATGGCTAGTGCTCGAAAGACTGCCTCCATCTGATACTGATACCCCGGCTTTCTTCCCCATTTTGTGAAGTTATTATCACCGGTGGTTTCTTCTTTTCCAAGGCTTACAGCACTGCACTTGGAATCATGAATGATATTATCCTCAATAATCCATCCCTTACTCCAGTTTGGTCCGATAATTCCGTACTGTTTTCCGGTAGGCGGTGCCCAGATGGTTGCCGCCTGTGCAATCTCAAAGCCCTTTACCGTAATATAATCCAGCCCTGTCCTGTCCGGGAAAAAGCAGCATTTTCTCACATTAATTTCAACGCATGCTTCATTGGGATTGGTTCCGTGAAAATTTGCATAAATGGTTGTCTTTTCATCCGCAACCTCTGCATACCAGCGGTAAAGAGAATCTTCCGGACTTATCAGTTTCTCTTCCCGCCAGCCCCATGTCTCATGGATACTCTTCTCCCACTTCTCCGGATGAAATACCTTGTCCAAAGAATCCGCCTCAAAAAAAGACTTACCATTCAGATAAACATCACCGGTGTGAACCTTCTTTTCTCTGGGGCTTACCATCCAGTCACCATCGATTTCTGTGGCAAATGGATTGTAATCCCTAAAAACAGTATTATCAACTTCTGTTTTCCACACAGTTCCTTCCACAAGCTCCCAGTTATCCACCTGTTCGGAACCTTTTATCACCACATGCTCTCCCTGTGCTGCCATATATGTAATTCGGCAGTCCGACGTAAGGCCTCCGTATCTCGGCTTTACCCACTCACGGTACACGCCTTCATGGACAATCACCGTATCTCCTGCGACCGCCACATCTACTGCCCGTTGAATCGTAAGAAATGGACAATTTTTTGTTCCCGGATTTCTATCGGAACCGGATTTTGCAACATAATAAATTGTAGCCATACACATTTCCTCTCTTTCTCATTTCGTATATCCTTTTGACTTCGGTATCATTATGTAGTAAAATATCACGTGTATCTTATAGATACAATGTACCACATTTTTTTGATTTTTGAAGTAAATACAACAATATATAGAGACAAATATTGCTATGTTAAGAATAGCAAAGAAATGCGACTGAACAGTTGCATGTTGGAGAGTGCTATGAAACATTTTTTTCAGAAATGGACCGATTCGGTGAATTTAATTACAGAACAGAATATCAATTTTCCGCTTCACCTGCATCAGGCTGTAGAAATTGTATTGGTCGCAGAAGGGGACATCGCCGTGGAGGTTGCCGGAGAAAACCATGTATTATGCAAGAATAATGTAGCGGTGATATTCCCCGGCCAATTACACAGTTATCACACTTGCACAGATAATTCCACACTTCGGATTATCATATTTAATCCAATCATTTTAAAGGATTTTTTCAAGGAACTGGAACACTACCGACCGGAAATACCTTTTCTTCGTTCCACAGAAGCAGATGCAGATATTTATCTGGCATTTGACCGATTGTATCGGAAAGATTTGGACAATCATCCTGCTGAAAAACTTGCCTGGATACAGTTGATTATGGCAATGATTCTGCCCAAGCTTAAAATGATAAAGAATACGGACATGGGGGAATATGATTTGATTTATCGCATTATCGACTACCTCTCTTCCCATTACACAGAACATGTAACATTAGATGATTTGGCAAAAGAATTACACGTAAACAAATATTATCTGTCCCACACATTTTCGAGCAAATTAAATTCCGGTTTTCCGGATTATCTGAATCGATTGCGTTGTGACCATGCACAGATGCTTCTGTCATCCACGAATGAACATATCGCAACCGTGGGGGAATTATCCGGATTTGAAACCCAGCGAACCTTTAACCGGGTGTTTAAGCTGCATACCGGAATGACACCAAATGAATATAGGGCTGCAAAGCAGCCCTAATATGTAATTTTCAAATGTGGTTACATCAATACTGTTCGTTTGAGAGTTATAGTCTGCATATATCAATCTCATTTTATCAGTCCTTTCTTGGAAATGTATTATAAGCATTCCATCCAGTCCCAACTGCCATTTTTATAATTTGTTATAAGTTGTTACCAGATTTTCTTTCCCTTGTTTTTCCCTTATGAGGGTTCGTAAACAAGGGTAGAATGATATAACACGATACAAGATGTGACGGAGAGGACACCCACGAAAACTTTAGTGTTTTCAAGGGTTTGACGAGATTTTTATAACACGATATAACAGTTATTAAATCCCTAAAAATACCTCAAGTGAGAATTCAAAATTTCTGTTGCTTTCAATCTCTTCGTAAGACTGAAAGTTGTCGGGTTCTTTGCGTTGAAAATATTACAATTGATTTTTTTGACAGGGGTATACACAGTCCTGACATACTTTGTGCAGGGAATGCTCTCCAGCATCCTGTGTGATTCCCAGTAGGCTATGCGCCAGTTTCCTTCGCCGTATTCATCATTCAGCGCATTTACATCGAACTGGAACTCAGTCCTGCCGGGAAGCCTGGAGAAATCTTCTGCACGCTTACCCTTTTTCTTCTTTCCTGAGGGCTTCCGCTCTTTTTTGCCACTGGTGCTGCCTTTCGCTGCGGATCTTTCTTCCTTATCCTCATCAGAAGACGGATCATCGGCAGGGATATCCTCGGAGACAGGGTCGGTGGCATCTGCCCAGGAGCATACACTGTCAATGATGTCTTCTATCTTTTCTGTAGACCGACCAAACATGCTGATCTAACCATTCTGCTTTGCTGATATCACTGCTGCGATTGTTGCATTGAGTTATGACCTTGCGCCAGTATTCAGCCTTGACATTATAATCGTTATCTTTCATGGCGATTGCTCCTAAAGATTTTTTTAAAGTATAACCGATAGGAGTCCTGGATGCTAGACACGGTCTATTTGACGCTTACTGTCTTTATCCTTCTGCGCAGGCAACAAAGTATGCTGCACTTTCAGTTTTTCAAGAAATAAAACACCCGGCTGAGATCTGGCTCTCCTCCGGGCTTTTTGTTATTTATGCATAACTCATTGTCAATTCGACGGTTGAAAAATCAATTTATCTGACTATAAATTCTATACTCTATGCCAGATCTCCTGCTGCTTCTTCAATCACACACTGATGTTTCTTATTCTCCTTATCATAATTCACGCCCACCAGCAGCATATTTCCTTTATATTCCTCCAGCGCTTTGACATATTTTTTATCCTTAATCTGCGCAATTGCCCCTTCTGCTGATTTATCCCATTTCAATTCAATGATCATGGCAGGTTTGTCCATGTGATTCTTTCTGGGAAGATACACCACATCCGCGTAACCTTTACCGGTCGGCAATTCACGAATTTCCGTATAATATGCCCTTGCACTGTAATATGCCAGTGAAATTACGCAGGCCAGAGAATTCTCATCATTGTACTTTAATATGGAAGTCTCAAAATGTACTTCCTCAATCCCCTCCGCAACTGTTTCTGCATTTTTATCCCAGGTTGCTTTCAGCAGGTTATCTGACTTTTTTACAGCGTTTATAACTGTATCCCAGCCTGCCCCCTGAATAGCCGCCACAAATTCAGAAGCAATCTCCGAATTTGGTATAAAAACTTCTTTCGTTGAAAAGTCATATCCCAGATACCCCAGATGAATCAGTAAAGTCAATACATCATCCGCTGTTGAAAATGTTGTCATATCATTGCTGAAAGAACCTGTTTCTATCTTCTTATGTTCCCCTGCCAGCAGTTCGATCACAGTATCCTTCAGTCCCGCATAATTCATAACAATATAGTCACGCAGTGCCTCAAAGGTTTCCGTCTGGTTCCAGTAGTTGTCAAAACTTCTGCTGAGCATTGCACTGACCACAGAGCGTGGACTGTACACATGCTCCACATTCTGAAAGTGGTATCCATCATACCACCGTCTGGTTTCTTCAAAATCCATTCCGTACCGGGTACATAATTCTCTCACTTCTGACTCCGTAAAACCTACAAACTCTGCAAGCTGCTTCGGATTTGTCATAGAAAATTCATCAAACATATTCAACGCTGAGTGAGATCCGTATTTTTTGATCGGAAGAATTCCCGTCATGTATGCCAACGCTACATATCGCTTATCTTTCAGAAGCTTTCTCAAAAAGTCCAGATAAATTTTCTGAGCATTTCTATCCTCCCTGTTTTCACGGAATATACAATCCCATTCATCAATAATAAATACAAATGGAACATTCACGGCCTTATATATATCCATCAATGACCGAATCAGATTGTCCGTCTTATAATAATGAATATCCGGATATTCTTCCTGCAAATCCCAAAGAACCGCTTCTTCTATGGCATTTTGCATATCTTCAATGTCAGAATTCTCACTTAAAAAATCCTGCATATTTAGAAATATAACATTATACTGATTCAGATGTTCCATAAAAGAAGCATCTTTTCCTATTTTCAAATTCTCAAACTGCTTTCTGGAATCTGCATTTCTTCCATAATAAGCTGCCAGCATTTCGGCTGCCATGGATTTTCCAAATCTCCTGGGTCTGCTTACACACACAAATTTCTGCCTCGTTTTCAATACACGATTTGTATATGCAATCAATTCCGTTTTATCTACATATATTTCTGATTCAATTGATTCCTGGAAACTTTCATTCCCGGGATTTAAATAGATACCCACTTTCCTGATTCACTCCCTTCGATTCTATGTCGTCCTGCCAAGCCTCTGTAATTTTCGCAGTAGATTGCGAATACCTGCTGAATTCATTCAGAACAATTCAGCCTCTGCTGAACTTATATTTTCTGTTTCTATTATATAGTACTGCAACATAAAAAGGAAGTCACTACCTGCGAAGAAATCACATCCAAAATTGCATTTATTAAGGCACCCCGAAAACACATACTCCGCTCCATTCGGGCTTCGCCCTATATGAACGTATGCCCGAAGGGTATAAATAACAAAAAACCCGGCTGAGAGCGAGCTCTCCTCCGGGTTTTCCGTTATTTATTCATGCATGGCTCATTGCCAACGCAAAATTATTCAATGATAGTAGCAACTCTACCTGATCCTACAGTACGTCCACCTTCACGGCTGTAAAGACTGCTGTATCGCCTTATTTTTCTGTACTTTTGATGATTATATTGTCCTGATTCACCTGTTTGGGACAGGATATTTGTATTTCTTCATTTTTTTGGTATCACAATGGTATCACGGAAGGAAGCAGTTTTGTTTCCACTTTTGAAGCAAATTATTTTTGGTTCATTACTACGATCAGATTTCCTTTCCGATTCTGGTCAGGATACCTGCGTCCATTTCATATACCTCATTGCATAAGCAGACAATATCCTCCCGATTATGGGATGCCAGCAGTATTAAAGTACCTTTCTCTTTCATTTTGAGTAAAAGCTTTCTGATATCTTTTACACCCTGATTATCCAGTCCGTTCATGGGTTCATCCAGGATCAATATATCGGGGGCTTCCATGATAGCCTGTGCAATGCCAAGTCTCTGGCGCATACCCATAGAAAATTTTTTAACTTTCTTTTTCCCTGTTGAACTTAACCCGGTTTCCTCCAGTGCCTGATGAATTTCCTCCGGTCCTGCTTTTCCGTTCAAACGTGCAAGAAATTTCAGATTTGTATATGCATCATAATTATTCAGAAAACCTGGACTTTCGATAATTGCTCCGATATTCTCCGGTATATCAATTTCCTTTCCTACTGTTTTTCCATTAACAGAAATACTCCCACTGGTATATGGCATTAATCCACAAATACATTTGAACAGTACTGTTTTCCCTGATCCGTTTCTTCCGATAATCCCATAAATATTGCCGCCTGAAAAGCTTGCATTGATATCCGTCAAAACATGTTCTGTGCCAAAAAATTTATTTAACTGTTGAATATGAATTACTGCTTTTTCCATTGATTTATGTTTCCTCCTGTACCTCAAATGACAATGAATGAATTTTCCAGAACCCAATTGCACTCAGCACCATGATTAAACCAGTTAATCCAAGAAAAGGATACCAGATTGGATAACCTAATGAAGTATCATTTATGTAAGAAAGGTTCATCCAGGAAATGGGAGAAATCAACCGCAGAAATCTTCCTGAAATCTCGAAATAGATGAAAAACTGCAACATAACCAGTATCGAGGCTGCAGCCAGACCACTGCCACGTTTAAACATTAAATTCATTACAAACATAAGGATTCCGAGAAAAATACCAGCAAGTACACACAGAACAAAACTGATTGCAAAAGCCGAAACCGGTGAGTACTTTTCAATAATCCCCTGTCCTATGCTGATATCAATTGCATTATTTCCAGTTCCTTTAATCGCCATCGTAGTTAAAATTTTTCCCCAGCCACTCTGCCACTTCATATAAGGAGCCAGCCAGATCAGAGTCAGTATAAAAACAGAAGAAAAATACAAAACGGAGGCAATTACAACATACAAAATCTGCCCTGCATACCATTTTTTCCTGCCGCATCTCAATATGTAAAACAACTGTGTTTCATCCATAAAAGGAACATCTGCCAATAACAGAATGAAATTGAAAAAAAACAATAGAATATAGTAATTTGTTGTAAAAATAAACGGATATATCCAGGGAGATATGGCTGTATTTTGTGTGACACAATATTCACCAATCCCACTAACCGCTTCCCGACTGAATAAAATCAGAAAAACTGCTACCAGCCAGACCCTTGGTGCAGATGGCATCTTCCGGACATTCACCCATGCCGTCTGAAATATTTTACCCATTTGTCAGTTTCCTCCTTAGATATGGAAATCCAATGTACATAAACACAAACATGAGCGCAGTATAGAAACAACATGAATATACAATACTCCCATAAATTGTTCCCATAACGGGAACTGATAGCAAAACTCTCAGATGGACATAACCGGGAAGTGAAAAAATATTGCCCAGACTG
Organism: Lachnospiraceae bacterium; assembly: GCA_022774705.1. Classification (GTDB taxonomy): domain Bacteria; phylum Bacillota; class Clostridia; order Lachnospirales; family Lachnospiraceae; genus TWA4. The sequence goes on from JALFLM010000134.1 coordinate 17,445, forward strand.
TTCCATACATAAAAAAGTACAACGGGAAATCCCCATACAGCATAAACATTATTGACAATTCCTGACATACAGAAAGCAATCACTGCCATGCTCCCTCCCAAATAAGAAAGCAACCATATTTTCACCCCATAATAAACAATAACATTGCTGCTGTAAATTAATTGTTCAAACCCATCATAATCAATATGTATCCCTCCCGAAACAGGAAAAAACAGCGAAAATACTAAAATATAGCAAATACACCCCAATGCTGCCACAACAAAGCCCGATATAAATACAGCAATACATTTGCTGCATAAATAGCAGTCTTTTCCGGAACGAATCCGAAATAAACAGTTGTAATTATTTCTCATTTCCACCAGGCAGCTTCCAGCATATGGAACAGATGCAAATAGACACAACAAAAAAGAAAAGTTCCCTGATGCAGCATGTGAAAAATAATATACAGCATCCAGTCCAGTTGAATAATTCATATTATTTATGAGCAGAACCATAAAACAGCCGGCAATTGCAAAAATCATTGAAGGCGGCCAGAAAGCTCTGCTGAGATCTACCGCTAAAACTTTCCAGAATCCGGGGAAAAGTTTTCCGTTTTTAAGATTCACCCTATCTATTCCTCCGTAATCCATTCACAGGAAACTGCATCCAGATAATACGCATTCCATTGATCCTGCACGTCACTTTCCTGTTCATATTCTGTATGTACTTCCAGATACCATACAGGCTTTAAAATGATACCACTTTTTTCATATACAGGTAAATAGCACAGGTAACACTGCTCAACCGTCTTTTTATTCTCGTCCAGAATGTTTTCATACATGTCTTTCAACTGAACGAAAGCTTCCTTCATGGAAACTACTTTCTGCTTTTTTGAAATCTCCTCTATCATCCTGTATGGATTACTGATATAGAGATAACGGATTCCTTCCGCAGAATAGATCAGCTCAATGGAAGTTCCTGCACTCAATTCTTCTTCCCTTCCCATTCTTCTGTACTGATAAACAGGAAGATTTTCTACACTGCCCCTGAAAATCATATAATAGCATTCATCTTCTGCTGTCCATTTCCCTTTTTTCAAACTTTCCCCGCTTCGGATATCATTCAGCTCACCCATCCCATCCAGATAATTCTCCGCCTTTTTCAGACTTTCCTTTGTCAGAGAGTATACATCTGCCTCAGGAAATAATGAAAGTCCGCATCCTTCCAATAATTTCCTTACAGTCTCTTCTGCTTTTTCTGCTGAAAGAAAAGAAAGATCCCTGTTTTTTTCAAAAAATGAAGTTGTATTTCCTGCTTCATTCATAATCTCTGTTTTTGGTGAACTGCGGAAAATATATTGTATCTGAGTTTGAAACGATGAAATGAATGCCACCGTAGAATATCGATCCTGTTCTGTATCATAATAAAAGGTATCCTCATTTTCAGCTGTAAACGTATAAGAATTTACCTGCCCGTTGTCTGAATGTTCAAGCTGCACATCCTTTCCAAACAACTCATCAGCCAGTTTCTGATAATCCAATTCATGAATTTGAGCAGACAGTACTGCGTATTTTCCCGTTTCCAGATTTTCATCATTCAGGTCTTCTTCTGCAATTCTTACAGTAAGCTTATCTGACAGAGCTCCAACCATAAATCCATCTGATCTTGACAACACTCCCATCTCAGAAGCAGTGCTGCTTTCATTATCGCTTGTCTCCGGCAGAGTTTCTTCACTCTGAATTGCCCAGCCGCATCCTGATAGAACAATCGAAAAAACTGTCAGAATACATACCATTTTCTTCCATTTCATTATCCTGTACTCCTATTTAATTGCCATTGCAAAAAAAATAAATTCTATTTGCGAATATACATCCGCATCTGCAGTATCCTTTTTGATAGCGTATTTATTTTACACTATAAATATATTTTATACTCTATATATATGTCAAGCACTTTTTTGTTGTATTTTTTATTTTTTGTTACTATTCACAGTCGATTTGCGAC
>JALFLM010000144.1 GCA_022774705.1 Lachnospiraceae bacterium
TCGCGGAGCGACTGACGAACAAAGATATTAAATGCCGTAGAAAGGTTCATTCCGAGTTCTGCAAACAGAGCATCAGCCTGTGCTTTCAGATCGGAATCCATACGGATGCTGATATTGGTAGTAGTGCCAGCCATAGAATCAGCTAATTGAATCGCAAAATACAAAAAAACCAAAAGAGGTGCCACGATTCTATGATATACCAAAATGATACTTTCGGTGAGAACCATCGAACAATCACCATGCTGAAGCAGTTTCCAGATGAATGAATTTGTTGATATATCACTTGACAAATAAACGGTCGTTTACTACAATATATGTAAACAATCGTTTATATATACGGGGATGCAGATATATTTACATACCTTATGGAGGCATATAGTGTACTGACACATTAATATTCAGGCAAACTTCCTTGTCTGATTTTCCATCGAACTACGTTGTTTTCAATCGACGATTCCACCGCATCGCCTCATTACATGATCACCAATCCCAGAGTACAAGCTATGACGTTCTGCTCCAGCTACATTTCCGGGCTTTTTTCATGAGATACGAAAAGTGATAGCAAAAGAAAATGGGGTGGATGCCGCACTGTTTTCTTTTAACAGCAGGGGAATATCTAAGAACATTGCAAAAATCAATCAAATGAATCGGAAAGGGTAAAGAAAAAGCAATGAATACAAATAATATTATCATACGATTGGAGAAAAAAGAAGAATATCGCAAAGTGGAAAATCTGGTAAGAGAAAGCTTTTGGAATGTATATCGTCCGGGATGTCTGGAGCATTATGTACTGAATCAGCTTCGAAATGATCCGGCATTCGTTATCATGGCCTGCCGGAAGGCGAAGATGCATCATTCTTTTTGTGTAAGGAATTGATCCAGGGATATTTAGAGGGTATTACAGGTGAGTATGCAACACCACAGGGATATTTTGTGGATAAAGCAGAGGTGGAAACATTCGATAAGGAGTTTCCGGTTAAGGAAAAATTAAAACTTCCGGGTCAATTATTCCAGGAGTGATCAATCAGGAGCAGGTTTTGATAATGCCATCAGTTCTTCAGACTCTGTCAATCGGAGAATTAATCAGGTGTGAAAAAAGAGCGCTTTCCTGTATTTGGTACTTTACTATTTTGGGTGCATCTGAGAAAAGATATAAGGGGGAATGGCTATGCTTCGGATGGAAATTGCCTTGTTTCTGGTGCTTGCTTTTGTGGCCTATATTTACTTTTCAGCTGAGAAGGAACCGACAGCACTGCATACAACCTTCGCCGGGCTGCTGGTGACTGTACTGGTGCATCTGGCGCTGGACGGCATCACTGTCTACACGGTGAATCATCTGGAGACCGTACCGGGGATTTTAAATGATGCCGTTCACAGGCTGTTTTTGGGCAGCATGGTGCTGGTGATCTATCTGTTCTATCAGTATGTCGCCATTCTGGTTGAGGAGGAGACAGGGAAACCCCGGCGTCTGGACCGGCCTGCCAGGATTTTTCTGGCTGTGGCGGAACTGGGCAATTTCATGCTGCCGATTTCCTACACGGTGACCCCGGAGGGAAACTATTCCTCCGGGCCATACATGCTGGTTCCCTATGGGGCTGTGGCCTTTTATCTGCTGCTCTGTGCCGGACTTCTGGCTGTGAATCGAAAGCAGATCGACAACAAGAAAAAATCTGCCATTGGAATCGCCCTTACCATTGAATTTACGGTCTGCGTTTTGCAGGGACTGCAACATACCTGGCTTATCAGCGGTATGGGAATCGTCCTGATGACCCTGTCCTTCTATCTGACTCTGGAAAATCCGGAGGCGCTGCGGGCAGAGCTGACGGAGCAGAAGATGTCCATGCTCTACATGAAAAGTCAGGTGAATCCTCATTTTCTCTATAATACCCTGGATACCATTCGGATTCAGGCACAGCTTAACGGAGATAAAAAGGTTGCCGATCTGTTGATGCGGCTTGCGGACTTTTTCCGGCTCAGCGTAAAGGTGGACCGTTCCATGGTCACGCTGGATGATGAGATAGAGCTGCTGGAAGCCTACATGGAACTGATGTGCTGCCGTTACCCGGAACTGGTTTGCGAATATGATATTGACCCGGATCTGGGCGGCTCCCAGGTGCCGAATTTCATCTTGCAGCCTATTGTCGAAAACAGCCTTCTCCATGGCCTGAAAAACAAGGGCTACCGGGGTGAGGTAACCATTTCCGCAGGGCGATCCGGGGACGACAGGCTGGAGATCTGCATCCGGGATACGGGCAGCGGCTTTGCCGGGGGCAGTAAGGCTGCCATTGATGAAATGCTGCGCTCCTACGCCAGGCAGTCTCCGAAACTCAGCGGTAACAGCATCGGTATTCTGAACGTGCAGAAGAGAATCAAACTGCTCTGCGGCCGGGAATACGGCCTGTCCTATACGGAAAATGAGACGGGCGGTGTTACAGCCCACATTCTGCTGCCGCTTTCGTAATGCTGCTTCATTGAAATAAAATAAATGATTATATCCATCATACAGAGCGTGGCATCGGGAAAGGTGTTCACGCTCTGTATGATATAGTACAGTCTGATCCTGCTGAAATCGATACAGAAATCAGGATAAATGCCAACCTTCACTGAATCACTGAAGGTGCAGTCAATCAGCTGGTCATCATAGTATAAATCTGTCTGTGAAAAATATCAATAGAGATCAGTATAAAAGTTTGAAGGCAGTAATCCACAGTACAGGAACAGACAGCAGGGGATTAATTTTCATACTTGTATGATACTGCCGGATTGTGCTATTATTACATCATGTCTGATTTCCATATGAGCAGACAGGTCTGCTCATATGGAAATCAGACGGGCTGCATGGCCGGTTTCATATGGCTGTGCTGATCAGATTGTTGAATCAGGAGGAAAAGATGGAGAACAAAACAGTTGTAGTAGTCGATGCCATGGGTGGCGACAATGCTCCCGGCGAGATTGTGAAAGGTGCCGTTGACGCGGTAAATAAGAGCGATAAGGTGCAGGTAATTCTTACTGGTATTGAAGACCAGGTACGTGCAGAGCTTGGCAAATACACCTACCCGGAAAACCGGATTTCCGTGATCCACGCTTCTGAGGTGATCACGACGGAAGAAGCCCCTGCATTTGCCATTAAGAAAAAGAAAGATTCTTCTATTGTAGTCGGACAGAAGCTGTTAAAGACCGGAGAAGCAGACGCGTTTGTCTCCGCAGGCAGTACCGGTGCTGTTCTGGTGGGCGGTGTGCTGGTGGCAGGCCGGATCCGGGGGATTGAGCGGACCCCTCTGGGAACACTGATTCCTACGGAGACGGGTGTTGCTCTTCTGGTGGATTCCGGTGCCAATGCGGACTGCCGTCCTTCTCATCTGGTTCAGTTTGCCCAGATGGGTTCCGTTTACATGGAGCATGTGGTGGGTGTGAAGAATCCCAGAGTTTCCATCGTCAATATCGGTGTGGAGGAAGAAAAGGGCAATGCGCTGGTGAAGG
>JALFLM010000070.1 GCA_022774705.1 Lachnospiraceae bacterium
CTTTTTTTGAACCGAACGGGAAATCTACCAGGGGATTTAACCAGATCCACATCAATGCTTTCTTTTCCATCCTTGATAAGAAATTTACAGACCTCCTCGTCCAGCCGGCGAGAAAACGTAACGAATACAAAGCTTTCTGTCAGCTGGTTGACCGGGCACAGGATGATGGGATTCCAAACATCTATATATGCGACAGGGGGTACGCTTCCTATAATGATTTTGCTCATGTCATGGAAAAAGGCCATTTTTTCCTGATCCGGTGCACAGACCGGAAAACAGAAAAAATACTGGGATTTCCTCTTGATGATGTCAGGGAACTCGATCTTCACGTTGACCGCATACTGACGAGATCGAACGCAAAGAAAAAGCGGCTTCATCCTGAGTATCCCGACAGATACCGATATATCTGTAAGGAAGTTCCAATGGACTTTATTACCGATGAACAGCCGGAATATAATATCTCACTGCGTGTGGTCAGGATTGAAATTACAGATGGCTGTTTTGAAAATATCATTACCAATCTTCCGGATATGGAGTTTGACATTGAAGATTTCAAGGAGTTATATCATCTCAGATGGCAGGAAGAAACGGCATTCAGGGATTTGAAATATCCTCTCTGCCTGAAAGCGTTCCATTCCAAAAAGTATGAATACATAGAGCAGGAAGTCTGGGCCAGAGCGATCCTGTACAATTTCTGTTCCGAAATATACATGCAGGTGGAAATTGATAAAAAGAATACAAAACTGACTTATCAGATCAACTATACAATCGCACAAAAAACATGCAGAGACTTTTTGAGACAGCGCAATGCAGATGATGAAATAGATGTGGAAGGTCTGATTGCCCAAAATATTGAAGCAATCAGACACGATCGAACGTTTGCCCGCCAGCAAAGGTTCAAACTTCCAATGAGTTTCTGTTATCGCTAGAATTAGAATAACTCTCCATTAGTATAAACCATTTTCAGGCGAATGAACATCCTTTTTTTTCAGGTATCGTAATTCGTCTTATTGTGCTGCCCTGACAGCATTTTTTTAGCCACAGAAACGATGGTTTTCACTTCTTTATCATCTGATCTGCAAATTTCTGCTTTTTACCACTGGTTATATTTCTTATGTTGACAATCTTTCATATCTGAAAATAATAAAATCTGATATTCATTTTTTAAGTTAATGACATTGGCTGTGAATAGTAACAAAATGCGTGGATAATTTAAAAAATCCCCTTGACAGAGAATCTCCTCTGTGCTATATTAATAAACGCTGTGAAACAACAAAGTAGAGTATCCACTCTCACCTTAGCACGAATAAGTGACTCGGGTTTATATGCTTTTGATATTAACGAAGTATAAAGTGGATAGTCTGCCTGTCCACTTTTTTTATTGCGGGTCTTTGATGCAGTAAAAAAAGGGCAGCAGAGAAGATCGTCAAAAGTATGGAATTTGGAGGTGCTTGACCATTAGCGAATTAATGATTAATGAACAGATCAGAGATAAAGAAGTGCGTCTGATCGGAACAGATGGTGAACAGCTTGGCATTATGTCAGCAAAGGAAGCTATGAAACTGGCTATGGAAGCAGATCTTGATCTGGTGAAGATTGCTCCCGCTGCACAGCCGCCTGTATGCAAGATCATTGATTACGGCAAATACAGATACGAGCTTGCAAGAAGAGAAAAGGAAGCAAAAAAGAAACAGAGAACCATCGAAATCAAGGAAGTTCGTCTTTCTCCCAATATTGATGAGAATGATTTGAACACCAAGGCAAGTGCTGCCAGAAAGTTCATTACCAAAGGAAATAAGGTTAAGGTAACTTTACGTTTCCGCGGCCGTGAGATGAGCCATGTTGCTCAGTCCAGACATATTCTTGACGATTTTGCTGCCAAACTTGCGGATGTCGCAGTCATCGACAAGCCGTCCAAGATGGAAGGCAGAAGCTTAGTCATGTTCCTGACAGAAAAACGTTAGTAAGAAAAAGTTAAGGAGGACACAACAATGCCTAAAATGAAAACCAGCAGAGCAGCTGCAAAGCGTTTTAAAAAGACCGGAACCGGTGAATTAAAGAGAAACAAAGCTTACAAGAGCCATATCCTGACCAAAAAGTCAGCTAAGAGAAAAAGAAATCTGAGAAAATCTACAGTTACTGATTCAACAAATGCAAAAGTAATTAAGAAAATCTTACCTTATCTGTAATTTACAGTGAGGCAGAACTGACATTTTAACAGGAGGAATATCGAAATGGCAAGAGTAAAAGGCGGA
>JALFLM010000198.1 GCA_022774705.1 Lachnospiraceae bacterium
TGTAGTACAGCCGGAATCACTGTAGACATCATACACGGCCCCTTTCCGGCTGTAACAGTCATTCTGGTCGGTCAGATCTGCATTTCCGGAGCTTTTTTGCAGTGTCAGTTTGCCATGAGGGATATCGCTTACGCTATTATCTGAACCCAGTGTGGTCGTAGTATTGGATGTAATCTTCAACGTATAGACTTTTGGATTCAACTCATAACCTGATGCTGCTGTTGTTTCTTTCACATAATATGTGCCTGCATCCAGTTCCAGTTTATTGGAATACGGGGAATCTTTCCTGGTGGTAAATACTGCATTGGATCCATCGGTCGTTTTTGCAGCTGTTTTACATGCGGAATCTGTGTAGACCGTATACTTCGCACCGGCAACGACCGTGTCGGAGTTGATACTGCTCACCTTCTTCATATAGGCGGATCCCGGGGACGGCTCATCTTTTACACTTCCGTCACCGCCCAGTGTCGTCGTTTCATCCACGGTGATCTTTAATGTATACACATTGCTGTTTAACTGATAATCCGCCGCTGCCGTTGTTTCTTTCACATAGTACGTACCTGCCGCCAGGGTCAGCTTATTGGAATACGGAGAAGCCGCCGTCGTGGTAAACACCGCATTGGAACCGCTGCTTGTCTTTGCCACAGAGGTACAGGCCGAGTTGGTATAAACCGTATATTTGGCTCCGGGAACAACCGTACCGGAACTGATACTGCTGACTTTCTTAATATAGGCATACCCATATTTCGGTGTTTCTTCCGTAGACGGCGGAGTAAGCCCCGGCGGTACCAGAATGACATCCTGATGGTCCGGATCCCCATATACTGTTGCATCATTCTGCTTCACAATGATACCGGACAGATCCGCTGTGGCGGCAAAGGCCGAAGGAAGGAGCAGTTCCCGGATGGTGGCCAGGAAGCCGGCTTTTTCCACTGCGGCAGTCGCACCCAATGTCTGGATTGCACGGACTATGGCGTCATAATTTGTCTTTACTCCCTTATTGCTGCTGCCATTACTGCCAAAAACAGCATTATAGATCTCATTATTGGTTCTCTCATAGGTGGTCACACTGCGGTCTCCGTTGATCAGTTCCCAGATCAGAACCTGCGTAGCCACATATTTTTCTCCGGCAGACCCGGACAGGCTGCTGCTGTTTCCCGGTTTTCCCATCGCCATGGTGATCAAAATGGCATTTTTCAGTTTCGTACTCATGGAATTCCAGGCATCGGAATGATCTTTTGCGGAAGTATAGCCGCTGTACATAATCCTGCCCGGTTCCAGGCAGTACGCGTCTGCCCCGGTTGTGGTCCCATAATGGCGGATATTGGCTCCGGCTCCGCCAACCGCATAATCATTTAACGTGTGGGATGGAAAACTGGATACATATAAAATATCATTTCCATTGGAATCGGTATTGTATCCGTTGGACATGGTGATCGAAGAGGGAGCTGCTGCAGAAGCCAGGGATATCTCCGCTTCATCCAAAGCAAACAGTGTTGCAACACCGTCCAGCAGGCTCTCTTCTTCTGCCTTTATCTCCCCTTCTTCTTCCAAATCACCTTTTGCTGCCGCGAAGGTGGGAACGACCGTCAGATCACAGGCAGGCATACCAAAAATATACAGAGTATCCTGTGTATCGACCGATTGATAGTTCTCCTGCGTACCGGTATGGAAAAAGGCAAGATTCGTAAGCTGGTATCCCTCATCCGGATGAACCACAATGACCACTTCCTCTTCCTCTCCATAGCTTCTGACCGAATCGGATGTACTTACATTTTCGGGATTTTTCGATTCGGAAGCATTTTCAATCCCTTCCGAATCAGTTTCTTCTGAATCTGCAGCTCCAGTCTGCCGGGCATTCGGATCATACTGTTCAAACTGAATCCGGCCATGCTCGGCCTGTGTAAGAGTCAGCGTATACCTGTTTTCCGGTAGATCACCCGAAACAGCATACGTGGCAGATGGCGTATCGTTCTCCTCCGTTCCGGTTGTGATCGAAGCTTCTCCGGGGGTAGCATCGGTTTCTTCTTCCGTCGATACCGCTTCCATCCGGTTCGATGTGACAGAGGAAGATGCACTTTCCGCATCTTTTGCTTCATAAGCCAGACTCATACTTCCTGCTCCCTCCTTTCCTGTGTATGAACACACCTGGTTCCTGTGGATCTTCTCAAGCGAGAAGTTTGACCGATGTACGGCTGTCCACACAGCCGGTTTTCCTATAAGCATACAGGCATCCGGTTACTTCTTCCGGTCGCGGAGCTTTGTATAAACAAACGAGAATCCTACGAGCAGAATCATTGCCAGGGCACTGACTTTTCGCAGCATGTCCTCCTGCCGGATGGCATTTTTTGAAGATTCATAGACCGTTCCATCCGAAGCGGTGATTCCTGTTTCAGGACCCGGCAAAGACCCCTCATCCGGATTCTGTTTTTGAGAAGAGCCGGACTTTTCGTTTTCCATAACGCCCTCCTCATTTCTTACACAATAAACCAGATACCGGTATTTCCCAGCAGACATGTAAGGGTGGCAGGTCACTAACGTGATCATATCCCTCCCTTCCTGGATTTTTACCGCATCTATATTGTCCGGAAGGATGATATCAATAGATTCCACCTGGTATGATAAGGTCTGCCAGGGATTGGTCAGATAAACCCAATCCCCGGGAGACAGTGTCTCAATATCCAGAAAGAAGTCCCCGGTTTTCCACCCGCGATGACCTGCAATTACGCTGTTCGTATTTTTCCCGCCAATTGGAATGGATGTCTGGCCCAGAATGACAGCTCCTTTAGCCATATTGGAATCCGACGCCCCAATGTATATGGGCAGGGTCAGATCCATGGCAGGGATCTGAAGATATCCGTATTTCCCGTCTTCCAGTCCTTCCAGAGAAACCGGTGACTGCTGATAACTCCAAGCATCCCGAAATCCAGCCTGACCGGATTCATAAATCCCGGCATTATACGCCTGGATTTCCTGGTACAAGGAATCTTCCCGAAAAGAAGAAAATCCGGACGGTTCCTGATCCGGTATAGCGTTTTCCTGTTCGCAATCTCCCTGAGCAGCTGCTTTCTTCTCTTTAGAAGCCGGTTTTCCCTTGTCATATTTTTCCTGGAATTCCCGGATATACTGCTTTGTCTGCTGGTTCAAAAGCCATGTATTCACAGATGGGCAGGCATAAATCCCTACGCCGCATAGAACCAGAAGGATCCCGATGATTATTCTTATTTTCTTCATGCTGACAACCACTCCTGTTATAATGCCTTCGCATCCGGTCAGACAGATACAGACAACAGACAAAGAAAAACACAATCCCCAGACCGATCAGAATGGCCTTTTTGTAGGACTGCATCCACAGTGAGCCGGCCTCTCTGCTGCCTTTTTTTACGGTCTCTTCATGAATTTCTTCGGTATATTCTGTCCGCTTTCCGGTCACCAGCAGACGATGGGTGTTCACACCATACGGCGTACAGGTGACCAGGGTCACCAGATCGCTTCCATCCTGTATCAGCAGCCTGCTGGTATCCTCCGGCACCACGATATGGATCTCACAAACCTCATAAGCCAGCGTATCCCCCAGCACATGAATGAAAAACAGATCTCCCTGCGTAAGTTCGGTCAGATCCGTAAACATTTTCGCTGTATTCAAGCCGGTATGGCCGGATAAAACCGCATGCGTGCCTGTTCCGCCAATCGGCAGGGAAGACCCCTCCAGATGTCCAATCCCGCTCTCCAGCACGTCTCCCGACGTCCCGTGATAAACCGGAAGGTTCACTGATATTTTGGGAATCTCAATGGATGCCATCATACCTCTTTCATCAAGAGCCAGCACCGAATGGTAATCAATGCCATCCTTTCTGCTTTCCTGTTTGGTGAAAGGATCCGTCAGTGTCACCTGTGCCTGGGTCAGCTGGGAATTATACTGCTGTGCCAGCGCAAGCATGGCGCTTTTCTCTTCCGCATCGGTTTCTTCTGCAACCGCTTCATACGTATGAATTATGGAATCGGTCCGGTTATCAAACAGATACTGGCTGATCCAGGGATACCCCAGCAGCCCGGTTCCAAGCAGAATCAACCATACCGGAAGCAGATATCGTATTATCTTTTTCATCATTCTTTATTTAAAAAGGGACGGAAAATTCCGCCCCCTTCCGTTAGCTGATCAATAAACTGCAGTTGTCTCCATTATTTTGCTTTTTTCTTTCTTACAACAAAATAGCAGCCCGCTGCCACGGTAATGACACCAATAATCGTAATGGCATATAAACCGCTTCCACCGGTCACAGGAAGCTGGAAGCTCTTACTGTTTGTGATTCCGATATTCACGACTGCATTTTCCGAATCACAGGGTGTCAATTTCTGGGTGTTCACGGTGTAGTTGTCCATATTGGCTGCTACGTGGTCAACCGCCGCGCAGGATTTGGTCAGTTCCCCCACTGCCATCGCGGTCTTGCCGGTTGTGCGTCCGCCGGTTGCTGTATGTTCCGGCAGGTCTGCATCCGTCTGTGCCCAGGCGATCCGTCCGGCAACAGCCGGTGTGATTTCTCTTTCAGCGGAAGTGATATCGATCACAATCTGATCCTTCAGAATGCTGTAACCGGTATCGGTTGCGATTTCTGTCAGCTGATAAGTATCCGCTTCCAGACCGTTGATAACCAGGGAACCGTTTGCATCCGGTGAGAAAACGGTTCCCTGTGCTTTATCGGTCGTTTTGCCGGTCATATAGTAAACCTTTTTGCCATCTTCCGTTGTCCCAGTTTCCCCTGCAACGACATAGTAGGCATCATCTTCATCATAAAGGACGAACTGAACCTTTGTCGGATCACCCTTGCCGTCACTGAATTCCTTGGTCAGATCCAGACCATAGGTATACACGATGCACTCATCTTCCAGAGTGTCGTAGTATCCTTCCGATGTTCTCTCCCATGTCAGGGTTACATCATTCGGGTTGCCCTCATCACCAAGAACTGCCGTGGCATCGGAGTTAACCGTTACGGTGTAATATACAACCACATAGTAATCAGAGAAGTTCTGGTTGACATATTCCAGACCTTTATCCGTGAAGGATACGGTCAGCTGTGTTTCCCCTGTTTTTTTGGTCGCAGCCATAACCTCAACATATTCTGCAGCAAAATTGTCCCTGTTTGAATCCTTGAAGGACCAGATCGTATGGGCATTGGTTGTATTGTTCACTGCGGCATCGGTCTGATTGTCATAGAAAGCGATCTGCACGTCCTGGTTGTAAGTCAGACCTTCCGACAGGGTATCCACAAATGTGTACTGGCTGAGATAAGTTGCTTTGCTGGTAATGTGAGGAAGTCTGGATACCAGAATATAATCCAGAACGTCACCTTCTGATGCAGTTACGGTAGAATCATAGGTATATTCCTCTCTCGCCTGGACAAATGCATCATTTGACTCGGAAGAATTGGTTACGATCCTGGAATAATCCTCATAAGCGCCTTTCTCTGTTGAAGGAGTCCCGTGGGCGTTTCTGACCAGCTTATCCAGAGTCGGGTTGCCGGTCTGGTTTTTGGGATAGCAGGTCATGTCATACAGCCATTCTTCGCCATCCACATCCGTGAAAGGCAGCTGCACAAACCAGGGATTGACGCTGTCCACTACTTCTTCCGGTACTTCTGTTTCAACCAGCAAATACAGGCCCAGCTGCAGGTCCTCCACACCGGTGTAGCCATTTTCGTCCGTATCCGGCATGGCTGTACCGCCATTGTTTTCCATATACTGTTCCAGGGCATTTTTTGCAGAAATATTATCGGCCTCCAGCAGTGCCTTTAACGCATCATTGATCTGCTGGCTGGTAAAATGATAGATGCCGGGATTGGTACAGGGATTGGCACCGCCGCTCATATCAACGGCATCTGCCGCGGCAAGTTCCAGAATATCCGCTAACGCTGTGGGAATTTCATAAACCAGCTGGACGTCATTTTCCGTGCCGTTTTCCACACTGTGTGTCTCCACATTGCCGACACGCAGATATTTGAATTCCACCCCTTTGATGGCATAATCCGCCAGTTTCTTCTCCAGATCGGAATCCGCTTCACCGGTTGCCGCATTGGTTCCGGCGGTGTATGCGCCATCTGCTTCTGCCGATGTGATGTCATATTTGTAGATCGACAGGGAACCGGTCTTTGACAGATCAATGATATCATGATCATTCAAATCATTGGTTGTTGCCACATTGTTGGCGGAATCCGTCGAGGATGCGGCAAGGGCGGGAAACCCAGCTGCTGCAATCATTGCGGCTGCCATAAAAGCAGCACCGGTTTTTTTGAAGAAAATCTTTTTTTCCATGTTGAAATACTCCTTTCGTTGGGAAACTTTTTTCCGGGTTGTCCACCCGGCTCAACGCTAATATGGAGTTTTTTCTTTCCCAACGAGCGAAGCCTTTACAAAGAGGGTGCTTCCGTATCGATTTCCCATTCCTGTGTTTCAGCTGATTGTATTTCCTCTTGACTGACCGCTTCATAGGGAATCTTTTCCCTCTCACTGACTGCATAGCGGGCCAGACAGGCATATGCCCTCTGGTCTGCTTCTCGGTCACTGCGTTTCAATCCTTCCAGAAGTTCTTCCATTTCTTCAGCGGAATGGGGCCAGACTTCACAGGTTTCCTGCCCGTGATCCGGTTTTACGCACAGCAGTGCCTTATTTTCTTCATTGGCAGCCAGATAGCCGGTTTCATGCCGAAGGACCAGAGCAGTAACGGGTGTCTCCACTTCCCGGAATCTGGAACTGCATTTCAGCTTTGTATCCATATCTGCCAGAACATTCCGGATGGCAAAGGCATCATCCCGGGTTTCGATTCGGGTTTCATGCAGCATGGATAACACGGCACGCATGGATAGATCCTTTTCCTCCTGTCCCCGGATATACTCTGCCACCTCCCGGCCGGATTTCTGATAGACCTGCACTGCATCCCGGATGGAGGCCTGCTCCCGATCCATAGTGGACTGAAGGCTGGAAGAAATTCCAATCACACGTTCTGTCCGATCCAGAGAAGTGCTGACCATCACTTCTGCCGTTGCCTGATTTCCGGAAACCGTTACCTGTTCTTCACTCATGCTCCCATCCGCATGAAGCACCGAAACGGTTTCCGCATAACCAACCGGATTGCCCGGCACATCACCGGCATCCATCTCCAGGAATTTCAGGGTTTCCTCCATCAGGTTTTCCGATACCTGCCCGTCAATACGACGGATGCGGTCGTTTCTGTTTCGCTGTTCCAGCCCTGCCACCGGGCGGTAGCTTTCCGCCAGTAACTCCCGGTTCTCATGCGCTCCCTTTGTCACCACCCTGGCTGCCATGATCCCGGTTTTATTTAATTCCGGATTCTTCGGTTCGCTTGCTGCTTCAATAAACTCGTAAGATGCATAATCCAGTTTGAAATTACAAGCAGAGACATCCTGCCCCGGCTGATAACGGCAGGCTGCCCGGTCAAAATTGTATGCCAGAATCTGTTCCCGGGTCATATTGAGGGAAGCGGTGGTTTCATAAGGATGTCCGATCTGCGGTACCTCGATACTCAGACGGAAGGCATGGTTTCCATGATACCGATCTGCCTCCTGTGCCGTCATCCCATCTTCCTGCAGCAGCTTTTGAGAACCGGCATGCACATCCGGAGAAAAACGCAGCTCATCCATCCAGTCCCGTGCCCGTTCCATTTCCTGTTCATTTGCTTCCAGAATCACTGCACCGGTATCCGGAGACAAATCAAACTGCATGGTTTTCCCACGAAAACGGATATCCATGGCCGGTGTGACCCCATCCTCCTGCAGATGCAGCGAAACCAGCTCACCGATTCGTTCTTCCCTCAGGCTTTCCTGAAATCTCTGCCGGATTTCTGCGGGACGTAGACCGGGTTCGGCCTGTACCTGTTTTTCAATTTCCGCAATTTTTTCTGCAAAAATACGGCCCAGTATCTTCTCCCGGCTCTTGGTATCGGCCACCAGAAGTTCCATTGCCCGGTCTAATTTCCGCTCTGTTTTCATATGCAGCAAATGGTTCAGTTCATGATTCTGATAGGAACGGCCGGAAAACTGTTTCTGTAAAAAAGCCCGGCTTAATATTTCTTTTTCCGGTTCTGTCAGCTGTGCATCATGATGAATTGCACCGAGTGTCGGCATGAAATTCCTGCGCTCTGTGTTTTCAAAATTCCCATGCCCTTCCATTCTGGATTTCACCGCCTCTTCGTAAAACAGTTCCGCAGCGGCGTCCGGACATTTTTTAACCACTGTTTCCGGCTGCACTTCTTCCCAGCTGTTGACAAAAGGAATGGTCTGGGTCAGATACGCTTTCACATCCCGGGCATTTCCCTGTTCGATGATCAGGTCCATGATCTGCTGCCCGGTTCCGGTGATCTGGGCAATCAACTCCATATTTCCATAGGGAATTTCCTCCACATAAGACCGGTAGTGTTCGATGGAATCCAGATGAGAGCACACTTCCGTCCGCATAAAATGGATATTGGCATCCCGCCATACGGAAACATTGGCCGTGGAGGCATACCCCAGTGTATCTGCCAGCGGGGAATGTCCCTGGGCATCATAGGCGCTCAGTTCCATCATCGCGCGAATGATATGCGTTTTATCGGCAGCAAATAATTCCTGTTTCAGGTCATTGGATTGGGTGTCCGCACCTTCCCTTCCGATATTCCACAGCGCAGAACCGGCAACATGTCCGACCATTTCCTGAATCATGCTTTTGTACTCTGCAGCAAACGGTTCCAGAGGATCCACCCTGCCTTCCATCTGAACAAACAGCGGAACGCAGTCCGAGACCGCATAACCGGTGATTTCCGCAAACCGGATTCCATCCCTCATTTTTCCATCCATTTCTTTTTCAAAAAGCTGTTCCCGTTCTTTTGCTTCTTCTCTTGTCATGGACAGACATTCCTGCCCGGATGTCAGGATTTCCCTGACTTTCCCATCCTTTTGAAACGCATGGATTACAACCTCCGGGCTCACCCCGGTCAGCAGAAGCGAATGATCAAAATTGATCCGTTCCTTATGGTTTCCTGCATACATATAACCATCCGACAACAGTTCATCCACCCGGTTCTGCCTCCCCAATACCTGCTGCGAAATCTGCTGCAGCTGCTTTTCATATTCTGCGGTATAGGAAGCCGCATATTTTCCCATCTCTTCATATTCCGTGATCGAATATTTATCCTGATCAAAGTCAAGACCTCCGTTTTGAATCATCTGGCTGATCTCAGCCGCTGTATGGGATTTCAGCAGCCGGTCCAGTTCCCGCTTATTTTTAATCTTTGGCATCGTTTAACCTCCTTATTTTGTATCCGAATAGGCCGTTTTACCAAAAAGTGCTTCATACGGCTTACCTGATAAAATGAAAGTTCTGCGGGAAAATGTTTTTTTCTCACCCGGCTGTTCCAATTTATGGTATACTGATAAAAAATACTCAGAACGGAGGAAAGATACAATTGGAAAAAGACGGCTTAAACTTTGGATGCTGTGAAGAGCAAACGCAGCTCCCTTATGCATATGTCAGACCATCCTTCAATGTAAAAACGGGGATCTACGGGTATGGCGGAGTCCTAGTCCATCCCGGCGATAGGGTTATCCTTCAGGGGCAGGGCTCCGACCCGGAAATGGCAGTGTTAAAAGAAGCGGCAGCCGAAGTCCTCGGCATAACCGCAGCCATTGAAAAGGCAGTCTCCCTGAAAGTCCCTTCGCTTACCATCTATTTTCAATACGAAGGCATTCCCAAATGGGCAAATGGCGAATGGCCGCGGGAACAGGCGGGAATCAAAAAGTTCTATTCCTACATCCAGCTGATGCAGTCGTTTCTGAAGATCCGATTTGCACCGCTGTCCGGGCATTCCGGTGTTTATGGTCTGGAAGAAGCAGAGGCACTGGCAGAAAAAGCAGCCGGAATTCGGTAACATAAAATCAAAAGGACCCGCATGACGCAGGTCCTCCTTTATCCGTTTTTTGCAATCTGCTGGCATTCCCAGCAGATGATTGTTCCCTCCGGCAGATAACCGATCTTCCCGCAGGCAACACACTGGTAATCACTGGCAGGAACGGGATTTTCAACCTGCTGCACGGCAGGGATTTCCCGTTTTCTTCCTTTTTTCCGTTTTCGGATTCGGATCATATTCTCATCTCCCTGATGTTTTTTAACTTGTTTCGGAAAATTGGAACCAGGTTCCAATTCCAGCTACGCCAGATGCGGCTCATAAGACGCTTTCAGGATCTGGCTTACCAGATCGGAAACCACTTCCACAGGTCCGGCTCCAACCAGCACATAACTCCCTATCAGCTTTACCGCATAGCAGAGATCACCGTCAAGGATACAGGTCGTTTCCCCTTCCATTTGTATGATCCGGGTAATCTGTACATTCCGGTTCTGGTATTTATGAAGGAAGAACTTCATGTTTTTCGCATAAACTGCTTCTGCTGCTGCAGCATTTTCCATATCGTAAAACTCAAATGCACAGTCTTTTCTCCTGGCAAAATAGAATTGATCCCCTTTGCGTGATTCTACCAGAAATCCGTTTTTCCGCATTATATCAGGAAAAAAACGCCGTTTTCTTACATCGAACACAAAAACATTCAATCTGTATGCACCCTCTTTCTCTTTTATCCTAACAGATTCCTGTAAAATACTGCCAATAATATGGTATTTCCATTCCTGCAAATATTTATTTTTTAATCTGATTTTTGAATCTTCAGCTCCATGCACGAAACCACACCCATATTTTATGAAAAAAGGGGGATGCACAGATGGATGCTTCACAAACCAGAAAATCAGAATTCTCTTTTCTTTCCGCAGATGGAATGACAGAAAATCACGCCGTTCTATGGATGCCAGAGCAGGAACCAACCGCGATTTTACAGATCGTTCACGGAGTAACGGAATATATCGACCGATATGATGCCATCGCAGAGTATTTTGCCAGGAAAGGAATTGCTGTAATCGGACATGATTTACCCGGACACGGAAAATCCGTTTCTTCTTCCGCCACCCGGATGTATTTTGGACCACCCGGAAGCTGGCATGTGGTTATTAAGGACATCTTTTCCTGTTACATTCACGCAAGGCAACAATGTCCTGCGTCTCTGCCTCACCTGATCCTTGGATTCTCCCTTGGTTCTTTTCTCGTCCGGGATTTCCTGATTCAGTATCCCGGCATCGTAAAAGGCGCTGTTCTGGTAGGTACCGGACAGCCTTCTTTCATGGAGCTTTTCCTTGCACGGCTGATTGCAGTTCATGAAGGAAAGATCCATGGAGAATCCAATCCAACAAAAAGAATCCATCAGATGACATTTGAACAATACAATTCGCATTTTCAGCCTGCCCGCACAGCCTTTGACTGGCTCTGCTCCGACAAGGACGTCATTGACGCTTATATGCAGGATCCCAACCGTGGAGAAGATTTCACCTGTGGTCTGTTCCGGGAACTGATCGATGGAATGGCGTATGTGGATAAAAGAAACCATATCAGAAAAATGGACCCCCAGGTACCGCTCCTGCTCATTTCCGGGGATCAGGATCCCGTAGGAGGCTTTGGAAAAGGCATTAAAACGGTCGGAAAACGATACCGCAGGCAGGGAATCCGGACAGAAGTGGTTCTGTATCCCGGACGGCATGATATCCTAAGAGAGCCGTACGGGAACGATGTGCTGGAAAAAATCTATAAATGGATCCAGACATTAATTTCCTGATCAGAGTTGTAATTTCTGTTCGGATTTACCATAAAATATAGAATGTTTACGCGGAGCAGATATTGAACCGGTAACTAAATTCCATGATGGAAAAAAACAGCGATCGATGGTATAATATAATTAATAAAGAATGAAGAGGAACCAAATGAACAAAAGAATCAAAGAGTTTGATGAACTGACAATCAGCGATGATTTTATGTTCGGGATCATTATGAGAGACCCCGTGCTTTGCAAGCCGTTTCTGGAAAGGATTTTGAATATCCCAATCCGGAAAATCGAATATCCGGAATCCCAGAAAGTGATTGATCTCACAGCGGACGCAAAAAGTGTCCGCCTGGATATTTATGTTGAGGATGACGCACATACGGTATACAATATTGAAATGCAGACATCATCCAACCGGAATCTGCCCAAACGAACCCGATATTATCAGGCAGTGATTGATTTGAATAATCTGGGAAAAGGGGAAGATTATCAGAATCTTTATCCGTCCATTATCATTTTTGTCTGCCGGTTTGACCCGTTTGGAAAAGATCACTATTTATACACCTTCGAAAATATGTGCCGGGAACTTCCGGAATTGAAACTGAACGACCAGACCAGGAAAATTTTTGTAAACACAAAAGGAAAACATGGCATGATTACCCCCGATCAAAAAGCATTGTTTGAGTATATTGACCATGGAAAGCTGTCTGATTCTTATACGCAGGAACTGAACCGGGCGGTAAACCGTACAAAGGCAAACGAAAAATGGAGGAGGGATTATATGACGTATGCATTAAAACTGAGGGAAGAATATTCAGAAGGCCGTGCGGAGGGACGCGCAGAAGGGCGTACAGAAGGTAAGATTGAAACTTTAATTGAGTTGGTCGAAGATGGCTTCATCAGTGCAGAAGAAGCATCTTCACGGCTTAATATGTCTGTCTCCGAATTCAGGAAACTGATGGAAAAAAGATAAGATTATGATAATGAGATAATTAATCAAATTATTATGATGGAAGCGTCAAATGGAACTTATGAGGCTACAGCACCTTGATAATTAAATATATACCCTTATTACTCCGATTCTGTTATAATAGTTGTAACGATTTTCGGAGGTAATAAGCAATGTTTGTGGAGAATAATGCATCTT
>JALFLM010000014.1 GCA_022774705.1 Lachnospiraceae bacterium
CTATCAGTCTATAGATGAACTAAAAGCAAGCATCCTGCGTTTTATAGAGCAATACAACATCATGGCAAATCCCTTTAAGTGGACTTATAAAGGCGTGCCTTTGACAGCTTAATATTACTTAATTATTATTGCAATGCTGTAGTAGTATTTTGTATCATCGAACTTTATCGCAATATTTTCATCTGGAAATCCAAATTTCAAACCACTTTCTTCTCTAATTTCCATAGATAATCCTCTGTTCTCTATCATACATTGCATCAAATTCCTGCATAATTGCGTTATGATTCAAATCCGATGCGGTTTTCTCCAGCTCAAATTTCACATCGTTATTCAGTTCATCCCGATACAATGACATAAATCGTATATCCAGATGTTCCGGATTTAATTCAGGATATACGGCAAGCATATTAAATTCCTGCTGTACAAAATAATCATGTGTTGTCACAAAAATCTGAACACCCATTTTTGCCAGTGCGACCAAAGCCTGTACAATTGGCTGGATCATTTTCGGGTTCATATTCGTTTCCGGTTCATCCCAGAAAAGTATCGTATCCTTATTCAGACTTCCAGATAAGATCATGTAAACAATCATGGAAAGCTTTCGATAACCATCCGATAACAAACCCATCTCAAATTCACCTTCGCCTTTTATTTTCAAAAAGAATTTCTTATCTTTCCGGACAATCTGTCCCTTCATAATTTTTTCAAAACTTTTCAGAACTTCATTTTGTTCATTGGTGTTTGCACCTTTAGTGAGCGGTCTATCCAACAATTTCGCAAGGTCATAATACATTTCTTCAAAGTCAATATGATATTCCTCATAAAGAGAAGCAAAATGTTCTGTAGTTGAAATCATTTCTTTTGTGGGAATATAAACCACATCAAAATCCCCAACTGTTTTGATCTGATCCATCCTGATATCCGCATGATTTTCCTGTCTGTTCCCAAATCCAACTGAAATCTGTTGTTTTCTGTCCAAAATAACAGAAAAATCAGTTCGGTTGCTTCCTTGTTTTCTGCTTACCAGACGACCGATTTTCATACCATCCGGACGAAAAACCCCCTGCAGTTTATCAACAAACATCTTTTCTTCTATTTCTTTAGTTGTCGCCTCTTTATAACCTTTTCCAAGAGGTTTCAAAACAGAATACATCACTTTTAACAATGTAGTTTTCCCCGTACTGTTTTCTCCACAAATCACATTGATATTTTTTGACCAGTTAATTTCTGCATTTTCAAAAAGCATAAAATTACTCAAAGTGAGCGTTTTTACTTTCAATGAATACACCTCCAAAATTTGCATTGTTTATATCATACTCTATATCGCTCTATTCCACTACCTTCTCTAAATATTTGCCAGTTTCGTAACAGTATTACTGCTAATACTTTTTATATTACGGATATCAGTGTAGCATAAAATTCTTTCTTTGAATATCAAAAAATGGCATTCGAGGGATTTTTCATCGTCTTTCAATATTTTCACAACATAGAAATATGGAAATGATACTGAATGAAAATGATACAATACCAGCTGAATTGGACGCATACCAGGCGGCATCATAACAAAAAAGAACCGGATTCCACCTCCATCTAAAGCAAAATCCGGTTCTCAGATTATACATATATAAGTTCTTCCAAAACAATTTCTTCCGCGCGTTTATGCCTGCCGCGCATCGCAACCCTCTTCCACCACAAAACCACATCCCTTCTGCGCCTTTCTCCCATACTGTTCGGCACTTCATTCGCCGGGGGAGTGAGACAAACTGCGGCGGCGGAAGGAACGTGGTGTCCTTCTAAGGGGACCGTTGAAAACGCCGGTGCTTAATGAGCGGGCAGCCGTAAGGTCGTCCGCGAATTTAGCATCCGCTGCGTTTGATCCGAGCGAGAGCGCGTCCCCGTGAAGGATATCACATTCCTTCCGCCTCACCATCTTTTCACACTTCCCCCGCCCGAAGTCCCGAACAGTACCTTATCCCCTTACTTCACCGGTACAAATTTCGCCCGGTTCATGAGTGGGTGCTTCATGGTGATGGCTCCCGGATTGGGGCAGGACATAACGCAGGCTCCGCAGTAATAGCACTCTCCCGGGTACATTACAACAGGATGTTCTCCTTTCTTTTCAGCGGGGAACAGGATATCGCACTGACACACCTGCACACAGCGGTTGCAGCCGATGCACAGGTCTGCATTGTACGTAATCGGCTTTACACTGCTCGATACGGGAGCTACCTGAAATTCCGGTTTGATTTTTCTTTCCATATCATGATCACTCACGTGAGGCCGCCTCCTCTCTGATATACCGTTCATTCCGTTTTTCGTATTCCTCTTCCAGATCTCCGAAGAAATCAAGGGGCACGTCTCTTGTGACCGGTTCTCCGTTTTCCTGACGGATGACGATATGCCGTTTTTCTGCTTCCGTTTCCTGCTGCGGGTAGTCACTGCGCTGGAAGCAGAGCGTGTCGGAGCTGGCTTTTCTTGCCAGAGATGCGTACAGGACGAGCTGCGCTACGGTGAGAATATCCAGAACCTCGTGGGTCCGCATCAGGTCATGGGGATTTGCGGCATAAAGAGCAGGTACGATTTCCTTTTCAAAGCTTTTCAGCAGATCCAGTCCCTCCAGCAGCAGAGATTCACATTTTACACCGCCGCAGTAGTTCTGCATGGCTTTCGAAATGGCGCTGTTGAGTTCCTTCCAGCTGACTCCGTTTTCGCTGTCTGCATAAAGAGGAGCGTACAGACGCTCTTTTTCTGCTTCGATATCCTTCTGGATTTTCTCATCAAATGGTGTAAATTCCATCGTTTTTGCGTAATCGGCTGCTTTCCGTCCGGCGTAATAGCCGGTGGCACAGGCAAATCCGGCACAGTCGGAGGCATACAGCTGGTCACCGCAGGCATAAATGCCGTCAATATTCGTTTTCAGGTCCCAGTCATGCATGATGCCCCCCGGTGCGCCGAAAAACTGTCGTTCCTGCTCCAGAAAGCTGGCAGACTGCCAGCCGGTTCCGTAGCTTTGCAGCATATGTTTTTCCGGGTCAAAGCCCCGGTCCGTATAATTGCGGTAAATGGGAATCTTCGTTTTTCCTTCTTCTCCCACCATCATGCCCCAGATGACTCTCCGCTCTGCTTCCGGCATGCGGCTCAGGTCGGCATAAAACGGCAGCTTATAGCCCCGTTTTACCAGTTCACCAAAATCAAGGGTTTCCGGTCCCCGGTATTCGTATTTGGGATTGTCGATCACGCCGCCCTTCAGGAAAAATTTCTGCCCGTCGGCAGGGTAATAGCGTTCCGATACCGTTTTCAGTTCCTTTCCGTCCCGGTCCACGTAGGGAATTTCCACACCGCGGGCGTCCACCATGGTGGCTGCGTACCATGTATTGTGATTGTTGCCGGTTCCGTAGGGAGGGAAGCTGCGTCCTGCTGCCGAAAATTCCGCCCGCACTGTTTTTTCCATCATGGTAAATTCCATACCGGCTCTCCAGCCCATGGCATGGCCGCTGCCGATGCTCTGCATGGGCCGGAATTCACACAGTCCCGTCAGATCCGAATCAAACAGCCAGACTCTTGCAGGCCTCGACATGGCAAGAACGGTGGATTTTGCACGGAAGACATGGAATTTCCCCGTTCTCACATTCATGCCCATGGCTCCGATTCCTCTGGAGCTGCCATCGGCCTGCCGGACAGTCAGCAGTGCCGTAGCCTCGGTTCTCTCATATATTTTCACACCGAGCCGTTTCAGTTCCCGGTACAGCGCCGGTTTAAATGTGGAACCCCACACACGGATCGTAAATTTATTTTTGTAATCATAAGCAAACATCAGCTTCGTTTTTTCATCACGGAATTCCGCTCCGGCAAATTCATCCTCCGTATCCCGGACTTTGCCGCCGAAAGATTCCAGATCGAGAAGCCGGTCATAGCCCTCCCGGCACTCAATGTAATGGGCAATGCCGTTGCTGTATCCATCCTGCTCCCTGACATAGGCTTCCGCAATCTCTTTGGGCGTCACGCCGGAGCAGGGATTGGTACAGGCCGATTCCCAGTGGTCAAATCCGGTACCTGCCGCTCCGCTTCGTTCAATGGCGCCCTTTTCCACAATTGACACGGAAAGTCCTTTTCTTGCTGCCGCAATGGCTGCAAAACAGCCGGACAGCCCTCCGCCCAGAACCAGCACATCTGTCTCCGCAGATTCTTCCATGCCCAGCTCATTGCCGTAAGGCCACCTGTATTCTGATTGATTCATATATTCACTCCAATCTGAACAGTTATTTTTTGTTGTAATACAACTTTTTCTACAGCAGTCCCCCGCCTGCTGTCTTCTGAATCTCTTCAGCCCGGATGCAGGCGCAATAATGCCCCGGTGAAACTTCCGTAAAGGGAATCTCTCCCCGGCGGCATTCGTCCGCCGTATAGGGACATCTGGCAGCAAACCGGCAGCCCGGAGCCGGATTGACCGGACTTACCACCTCACCCTGCAGCAGCTTTCTGATCTTATGACAGGATTCGATGCTGGGAATGGGAATCGCCGCAAGAAGTGCTTTCGTATACGGATGCATGGGATGTTGAAAAATCTCCTCCGCCTCCGCCTTTTCTACGCATTTTCCCAGATACATCACCATGATTTCATCGGAAATATGGCGGACCACCGACAGATCATGAGTGATGAACATATAAGTCAGCTTCATCTGCTCCTGAAGATCCATCAGCAGATTCAGAATCTGAGCCTGAATCGACACATCGAGAGCGGAAACCGGCTCATCGCAGATGACAAACTCCGGTTCCAGAATCAGGGCTCTGGCGATACCGATTCTCTGTCTCCGCCCTCCGTCCAGTTCGTGGGGATAGGCCATGGAAAGCCGTTCGGCCAGTCCCACTGTCTCCATCATGCGGCTGACCCGCTCCTCCATCTCCGCCTTGTTTTTACATACTTTATTGACGATCAGCGGCTCGGCAATCAGCTGACGCACATTCATACGCCCGTTCAGGCTGGCGTAGGGATCCTGAAACACCATCTGGATCTTCGGGCGGATCTGCTTCATTTCCTTCTTTTTCACAGTCACCAGATCGGTTCCTTTAAACAGAATCTCACCTTCCGTAGGTTTATCCAGACGGAGCAGCGTTCTTCCCAGGGTGGATTTGCCGCAGCCGGACTCACCCACCACGCCAAGGGTCTTTCCCTGCGGAATCTGAAAACTCACATCATCCACTGCATGGAGCATACCGGCCGGCGTATTAAAATATTTTTTCAGATGTTTTACTTCCAGAAATGATCCTGCCATACTACTCTGCTCCTTTCTGAGAAACGGGGAAATGACACCGTACCAGATGCCCGTTTGTTTCATGAACCGGTGGTTTCCGGGTTCTGCACTGTTCAGTACAGTATCTGCACCGGGGCGCAAACCAGCAGCCCTCCGGCTTAACGGTAGGATCAGGCATCAGGCCCTCAATGGGCTGAAGCCGTTTCTTGTTTTTCGAAAAGCCGGGAAGCGACTGGAACAGACCGATGGTGTAGGGATGATGCTGTTTCCCTGCAAAAATATCTGCCAGCGTGCCGTATTCCACGATTTCACCGGAATACATGATGGCAACCTTATCACAGGTTTCCGCCACCACGCCCAGATCATGGGTGATCATAATGACCGAAGTTTTGTACATTCTCTGCAGGTCACAGATCATGGAAAGAATCTGTGCCTGAATGGTCACATCAAGAGCGGTGGTGGGTTCGTCCGCAATCAAAAGCTTCGGATTGCAGATCAGGGCAATGGCGATCACCACCCGTTGTCTCATGCCTCCGGAAAACTGATAGGGATATTCCACCTTTCTCTCTTTGGGAATACCCACCAGCTCCAGTGTTTCCTCCACTTTTTTCTCGATTTCCTGACTGCTCAGGTTATCCGTGTTGTGCAGATACAGTGCTTCGCCTATCTGCTCTCCCACCTGCAGAACCGGATTCAGAGCCGTCATGGGATCCTGAAAAATCATGGAAATCTTGCTGCCTCTGATTTTCTGCATCTCCTGTTCCTTCAGGCTCAGGATATTCTGCCCCTCCAGCAGGATTTCCCCGGAAGGAACCTTTCCCGTCCGTTCCGGCAAAAGCCCCATAATCCCCAGAGCCGTCGTCGTTTTCCCCGCACCGGTTTCTCCCACCAGTCCCAGCGTCTCTCCTTCTTCCAGAGAAAAGCTGATATCATTTACTGCATAAACCGTTTCCAGGTCTGTCTTATATTGAATTGAAAGATTATTTACTTCCAGTACTTTATTATTCATGCTTCTCCACCGCCTTCTAATTCTTTAATTTCGGGTCAAGGGCATCCGTCAGTCCATCCCCCACCAGATTAAACGACAGGGAGCTGAGCAGAATGAAAATACCCGGGAAAAACAGCAGATAAGGAGAGGTGAAAATATAATTCTGCGCTGCGGAAAGCAGAGCGCCCCACTCAGGCGAAGGCGGCTGGATTCCCATACCGATAAAGCTGAGACCGGCTGCCGATAAAATCATATCGGAAATGGCCATAGTCGTGTTGACAATAATAGGGCCCATGGCATTGGGCAGTACGTACCGGAAAATAATACGCGCATTGGAAGTACCGTAGGAACGGGCCACATCCACGTAATCCTGCTCTGCCACTGTCAGCACCACCGAGCGGATCAGCCGCACATTTCCCGGGATACAGGAAATGGTAATGGCAATGATCAGGTTCCGCATGCTGGTTCCCAGAGCAGCCACCACAGCCAATGACAGCAGGATGGGCGGCACACACATGAAAACATCCACGATACGGCAGATAATGTTATCCACCATCCCTCCGAAATATCCGGCGCTTGCCCCCAGAACAGCACCGGCCACCAGCGCCATCAGGCTGGTCGCCACCCCGATAAACAGAGAATAACGGGATCCATGGACAACTCTTGCAAACAGATCCCGCCCGAATTCATCGGTTCCGAAAATATGTTCAGAGG
The DNA here is from genome assembly GCA_022774705.1 of Lachnospiraceae bacterium. GTDB lineage: Bacteria > Bacillota > Clostridia > Lachnospirales > Lachnospiraceae > TWA4. The sequence continues at coordinate 6,955 of JALFLM010000014.1, forward strand.
AAGGAGACTGCAGACGCTCTGCTCCCACCTGCTCCACACATCTGGAGTAGGGAACGATCACATCGGCAAACAAAGCCATTCCCACCAGAAGGATCAGAAGTACCAGACCGATGACAGCCGATCTGTTTTTCCGGAAACGGCGCCAGAATTCTGAAAGCTGCTCACGCGTTCTCGATTTTTTTCTATTCACGACTTCTGCCTCCATTCTCATATTTTGCTTTGATACGGGGATCAATCCATGCGTACAGAATATCCACGATCAGAATCACCAGACTGAACAGGACTGCAAGAAATAGGGTGCACCCCATAACCACCGGAATATCCTTCTGCCTGATAGCCGTGGTCATCAGTGTTCCCATACCCGGCATGGCAAATACGGTTTCCGCGATGATGGCCCCTCCCAGGGAAGCACCGAAGCTGGTTCCCAGCGTCGTTACCACGGGAAGCATGGCATTACGGAGCGCGTGCTTCCAGATGATCCGCTTCCGGGACGCACCTTTGGCTCTGGCT
>JALFLM010000069.1 GCA_022774705.1 Lachnospiraceae bacterium
TCATTTCTACCCCACCCTGTCAGAAACCCTTGATTTACAACAATGTCATTAACTTTAGAAAAAGCCTAACTAACATCAAAAAAATATGTTATATGTGATTGAATTTTAAAGATGAACAGGTTATTCTTAATAGTGAAAAAAGAGGTTGGCATACAAAGTAAAAAAGGGTATTATGCCAGTCTCATTAAAAACAAACAGATCAATGGTAAGGAAGTACAAATAGTGGAAAGGAAAAACCTGTTGTTGTAAAACAGACTCTCTGGCTAAAAACTGTCTGTGCCCCCTAAAAGCCTCATCCTGTTTATAGTTGTGATCAACGCGGAGGTACTATAGTGAAAAAATCCGGCACCCGCATCAGATCGGATATCAGCAGAATCCATTCTGACAATTTTACAGAAATATGCAGAAACGGTAAATCAAATGTTTTTGTCCGCAACCGTAAAATGCCGCTGGATGATCTTGCATTCTCCATGATCAACAGGAAGGGGCTTACCCTGAAATTGGAGCTTCGTGGATATATGAATATTTCTCACCCTGGGATTCAGATTTCAAAGCCCGGTTACCTGAAACAACGGATGAAACTGAATCCGGAAGCCTTTGTTGATTTATATCAATTCCATAACAGGAACTTCTATTCGGATCCTGATACGGAATTATACACGTATAATGGTTTTCTTGTTCTTGCTGTTGATGGTTCTGATATCAACATCCCAACCACACGGGAAACTCTTGAAACATACGGAAATGCATCCAAACGAAATGGAAAGCCCTGTGCACAGATCGGTCTGGGCTGCCTTTATGATGCCCTGAACCGTATGATTCTGGAGGCGAGCTGCAACAAACCCAAATTCAATGAGATGGCAGTTGCAGAAGCCCAGATTGCAAAAGTACGTGATACAATCGGTAAGGATATCCCTTTTATGGTGACCATGGATCGTGGTTATCCATCCATGCCATCCTTTTTGCGGATGATCGATGGAGGGGTTTATTTTGTTGCCCGTCTGAAATCTTCTGATTTTAAGGAGGAGCAAAAGGCACTTTCTTCTGATGACGAGGACATGGATATCAAAATCACAAAAAGCAGACGTTATCATTACCTTGGTACTTCTGACGAAGAAATCGTCATGAGCCGGGACAGTTTTCCGCTTCGTATGCTGCGTGTCTGGCTGGATGAAGAGAAAAAGGATTTTGAAATTCTTGCAACCAATCTGCCGAGAGACAGGTTTCCTGCCGAGTGTTTTGGGGAAATCTATCACTTACGCTGGAGAATCGAAACCGCTTACCAGATACTCAAGGACCGCCTGCAGATGGAAAACTTTACAGGGACAAAACCGATCCTGCTGGAGCAGGATATCTACAGTACCATCTATGTCAGTAATATCGCAGAAGATATAGCCCGGGAGATTGAACAGGAACAGGCTGATCATTTAAAAAACGATTATAAACATCGTATGACAGTCAACCGTTCCCTGTGTATTGGTCTGTTAAAAAGCGATCTGATCTACATATTGCTGGAAAAAAATCCAAAAGTTCAAGATGAATTATTTCAGAAGTTGTATGATGAAATCAGTGAAAACATTGTACCGGTCAGACCCGACCGACATTACCGCAGGACAAAAGGACAGCTTGCCGGAAATTATTCAAACACACATAAACGGTGCTATTAATGCGATTCAGGGAACAAGTATGCCCTTAGATTGTTATGATTTATAGACATAGCAGTACATTTACATGACTTTTTAGATGAAGCTTTTAATACATTTGCTATCAGGCTATGGTACATCCTTATGTTTTTATACTAAGTTAATGACATTGTGATTTACAAGGCTTTTTGAGGCCTTTTTTGCAGGTATTTTTCAGAATATTCTGACAAATAGCCTTTTTCGGGGGGTTTTTATGTCTTGGCGATTTTTTTCATATATTTCAAGCTGTTTTGGGATTTTTTCAATTTTTACTTGAATCCTGATTTTCTCCGTTTTTCCTTCTTGTTCTACTCTTTCTTCTTCTACTATTATAAATTCTCCCCTGTACAGCGTCAAGCAGATATTTTATTACTGTTCAGAGCGCCAGCAAATGTACACAGTAAAAGCATGACGAATGCTTACATTCACGAGCACTTTTTGTAAATTCACTTGGCGGATACGCCCCCCGGGGAAACATGCAGTGTTTTTGAGATTGAATCCGGATAATAATGATATTTTCTTCAGTTTCTTGTAATTGAAAACGCATCATGGTATGATAACTACAATAGCAATATCAAATCAATTTGATACCATGTTCTTAATGGATTTCTTCGTATTTTATAGTATTTTTATATATATTTCCGAAATCCTGTATCATTGTTGCTGCCACAGTTCCGATACATTTCTCTTATATATCGGAGTGTACAGAAAGGAGCCGGTTTATGAAGGATATTAATATTCCTGTCGGAGTATCTGATTTTAAAAAAATCCGTGAGAATCACGCTTATTATATCGATAAGAGTGGTTTAATTCTGAAACTGTTAAGGGAAGATGCGGCAGAAGTTACTCTGATTACCCGCCCCAGGCGTTTTGGCAAAACACTGGGAATGAGCATGCTTGCCAGTTTTTTTGATATCCGGCAAAACAACGCAGCATTATTCAATGGGCTGGAAATTTCAAATCACACAGAACTTTGTAAAAAATGGATGAATCAATATCCGGTACTGTTTCTGACATTTAAAGATGTGGACGGAACATCTTTTGATCATGCTTTCGAAATGCTGAAATTTACTATCTCACAGGTGTGCAGCGAACATGCTTATTTAGTGCAGAGCAACAGGGTAAGCGATATGCAGAAAGAGATATTCGCAAGATTAAAAAATCAAACGGCATCCTTTACCGAGGTGAAAAATTCCATCTTCATTCTGATAAAAATGATGCAGGCTCATTACGGCAGACCAGTTATTTTCCTGCTGGATGAATATGATGTACCTGTAGCAAAAGCAAGCAGCAGCAACTATTATCCGCAAATGCTTGAAGTAATAAAAGCCATTATGAGTACCACATTAAAAGACAATCCGGCCCTTCGTTTTGCCGTCATAACAGGTTGCCTGAAAGTCGCAAAAGAAAGTATTTTTACCGGAACCAATAATTTTGTTTCTGATACAATTGTTTCCTGTGGTCTGAACGAATACTTCGGATTTACCCCAGATGATGTAAATCTGCTTTTGAAAGATGCCGGTGCCGAAGAATATGCTGCAAAAATCAAAGAATGGTACGATGGTTATCATTTCGGGAATTTTGACATCTACTGCCCCTGGGATGTAATGAATTATCTTCGCGACCTTAAGAATAATCCGAATGCGAAACCTGCCAGTTACTGGAAAAATACCAGTGACAACGCAATTATCCGTTCTTTTATTGATTATGCTGGAAATACTATTACCTTGAAACTGGAAACGTTGATGTCCGGTGGTTCTATTACGCAGAAAATTGAAGAAAACCTCACTTATGACTATCTCCACTCCTCTGAAGATAATCTCTGGAATATTCTGTATCTGACAGGATATCTAACCAGAATACGCGAAACCAATCTGCCGGCTCCATTACCGGAAGGTGTATCAGCACTGGTCATTCCCAATGCGGAAATCAGGGAAATTTTTGAAAATGTGATCATAAAATGGTTCGATGACAGTGCAAAAACCTGGAATCGCAAAGCACTGTTTGATTCGGTATGGAGTGCCGATGATAAAATCATCACCGAAGAGATGACCCGACTTCTGCGAAAAACAATCAGCTACCATGATTACAAAGAAGACTTCTATCATGCTTTTCTGGCCGGCATTTTTGCCGGAGCCGGTTTCATGGTGGAATCCAATAAAGAACACGGAGAGGGAAGAAGTGATGTGGTTGTCTATGATTCAGCCAACGGACGTGTTGCAATCTTTGAAGTGAAATACTCTAAAGCGCTGAAGGACATGTCCACCGACTGTGACAAAGCACTTCATCAGATTAATGAACAGATGTATGCAAGAGAATATGAAGACGACTTTGACCATATTCTCTGCTATGGTATTTCCTTCTTTAAAAAACGCTGTCTCGTAAGAAAGAAATAGACTGGCAAAAAAACTCACATCTGAAAAAACCAAAGAATTAACCGTACTGTAAACAGCAATATCAATATTCGGATTGCTCCCAGTAGCAATTGATACAAACCATTTTCACTATCTTAAAAGACTGGAATCTGCCCAACAACGGATTCCAGTCTTTTTATTTTGTGGTGTTATGCTCTTCTGAGTTCCACGTCATTTCTACTGCATATATGCCATGCAACAGAATAGGAAATATTCGGTGTCAATGCTCTTCCGAGCTTCACTTCATTTCTACTTGTACCAAAACGGCCAGGCAGTGGCGGAAAATGTCCTGTGTCAATGCTCTTCCGAGCTTCACTTCATTTCTACAGTTAATAAATACAGAACATATTAGAGGAGATGATTGTGTCAATGCTCTTCCGAGCTTCACTTCATTTCTACCCCACCCTGTCAGAAACCCTTGATTTACAAGGCTTTTTGAGGCCTGTTTTGCAGGTATTTTTCAGAATATTCTGATAAATAACCTTTTTCGGGGGGTTTTTATGTCTTGGCGATTTTTTTCATATATTTCATGCTGTTTTGGACATTTTTCAATTTCTACTTGAATTCTGATTTTCTCCGTTTTTCCCTCTTTTCCTGCTTTTTTCTTCTTCCAACATTATAATTTCTTCTCCATACAACGTCAAGCAGATTCCGAATAAGATCAGCATCTATAGTCTTCCTCATGTACTGCTCAGCCCTTCATTTACCATTAAAAAATCCATCTGGTCATCCGGTCAGTCCTCTGGTAAAATAAAGGAAAGCCTGAATTGGCGGCTGCATTATTCATTGCAGAATTTACGAAAGGAGATTTTTTATGAAATTGAAACCAAAACACCTGCTTCTGGTGGTTCTGATGCTGACTCTGTGTGTATGCCTGCCCCAGGGCAGGACACTGGCAGCTGACACAGACAGCACATCCTCTGAGGAAAATGTGCAGACCTCCTCGGCGCTGCACAACAAAAGCATGCAGAACTATTTTGTATACGGTTCCCGTGTTACGTCTTCGCTGACAGCCGTGGATTCCGGGTATATGAGTGTTGAATGTATGAGAGAATACTACTGCCGTCACTCAAATGGATATTACACCGGTTCATCGCCGGAAGATATTCTGGTTCAGTACTATAACCCTTCATTTGAAGTGCAGTCACAGCAGATTATCCCTCTGGAACTGTCTTATTACGGCGGATTCTATGCCGGGGCCGATGCCTATTATCTGGTATTCGGTCAGAACAACACGGATGAAGACGACTCCCGGGAGGTAGTCCGTATTGTAAAATACAGTAAAAGCTGGAAGCGCCTCGGTTCTGCTTCTCTGAAAGGGGCTGATACCACGGTTCCTTTTGATGCAGGCAGTCTGCGCATGGCTGAGGCCAATGGATATCTTTATGTGCGTACCTGTCACGAAATGTATACCTCACCCGATGGATTCAGACATCAGGGAAACATGACAATCACTATCAGGGAATCCGATATGGCGCTTGCCGGATTTACGGATTTTGATACCAGCCATTCATTCAATCAGTTTATCCTGTTCGATGATGCAGGGAATCTGATCACCCTGGATCACGGGGATGCAAATCCTGCCCGGGGAGCGCTTCTGCGCAGATTCAGTAAATCGGCCGGAGAAAGTTATCCTTTTGCCCGGGGACTGTATGACGGATATTTTAATGACGAAAATAATACCAGAGTTTCGGTCCTTTCCTACGCAGGAAACAGCGGCGACAACTATACAGGTTCCTCTATGGGAGGGCTGGAATATTCAGATTCCTGCTGCCTGACAGCAGGCAGCTCCATTGCACAGGACGGTAAAAACCATGTCACCCGCAACATCTATATCACAGCTACCAAACGGGACAATTTTTCCTCTGCAGGTACAGATTTCACATGGATTACCGATTATGCAGAAGGCGGAAAAATCTCTGCTTCCACACCCCATCTGGTTAAGCTGAGCGGCAATTCTTTTCTGCTCCTCTGGGAACAGCTGGAAGATTATGATACTTACAGCGGAACCCCCAACGGAACATTGTGCTATGTATTTCTGGATGGAAAGGGTAAGCCCACAGGTTCGGTTCATACAAAAAAGGGCTGTCTGTCTGACTGCAAACCCATCGTTTCCGGCAGCAGCATAATCTGGCAGACAGCAGAATACGGCAAAGTTACATTTTACACTCTGAAGGCAGACGGAACCCTGACCTCAAAACAGGCAACACCCGCGCTGACCTCCATTGCCAATACTTCTTCCGGTGTGAAACTCAAATGGAATGCTGCACCCGGTGCCGCAAAGTACCGCGTCTACCGTAAAGAATGCGATTCATTTGAAGAAGGAACAGATTCCATTACCATTACAAAAGAATGGGCTCTGCTGAAAACTACTGCTTCTACCAGCTATACTGATACAACAGCTGTATGCGGTACGACATATGCTTACACCATCCGTTGCCTGGACCGCAGCGGCAAATTTACCGCCTCTACTGATCTGAACTATCATATCGGCGGTTTATCCATAAAGTATCTGGCAGCCCCCGAACTGATCAGCCTGAAAAACAGTACTGACGGAATCACCATCACATGGGGCGGGGTGGGAACTTCCGGCTATGCCAATGTCAACTACGCAACCGGATATTACATTTACCGAAAAAATGCTTCAGGAGAATGGAAAAAAATAGGCACGCTTACCCCCGACTGTACATACTGGTCCAGGTATTCCTGGACAGATACAAATGTATCTGATAATCAAACGTACAGCTACACCGTTCAGGCCTATTACAGCAGTTCCTATATAAGCGGCGGAAAATATATCAGCAGCTATAACAGCACCGGTCTGCAATTGAAACGAATCAGGCAGCCTGCTGTTACCAGTCTGAGCAATCTGAATAACGGTGTATTGATCAAATGGAACAAGGTAAGCGGCGCCGGCTCCTACAATATTTACAGGATCCGGTATTACAGCGATTACAATTATTCCTTTACCAAAGTGGGAACAACCTCATCTGTTTCTTTTACGGATACAGATGTGGACTGCAGTCAGACTTATTATTACACAGTTCAGGCAGTGTCCGGTTCTGCTTGCAGCAGCTATACCATTTCAAAGGATAACCGCCATATCGTTACCCTGTCAGCCGCACCTGTGCTTTCCAGTGCCGCCAATACTTCGAAAGGAGTAACAGTAAAATGGAATGCTGTGTCCGGTACCACAAGATACCGTGTTTATCGCAGAATCACCGGAGGCAGCTGGGCAAAAATCGCTGATACCACTTCAGCATCCTATACCGATACCACAGCCAAAAACGGTACAACCTACCGCTACACGGTACGCTGTCTGTCCAAAGACGGAAAAACCTGCACCAGCCGTTATAATACCACAGGACTGTCCATCAAACGTCTGTCGCAGCCCTCTGTTGCCAGCGCAGTCAATACAGCTTCCGGCGTGACAGTAAAATGGGGAAAGGTAACAGGAGCCTCCAGTTATTACATCTACCGGAAAACCGGATCCGGCAGCCTGACAAAAATCAAAACGGTCACCGGCAGTTCCACGCTCAGTTATACCGATACCGCAGTCAAAAGCAAAAATGGTACAACCTGCGTATACACAGTCCGGGCTTACTCCGGCTCCAGCATCAGCATCATGTCCGGCGGCAAAAAAATTATCCGCCTGACAACGCCCTCCATCACCAGCGCAGCCAACACCTCAAGCCGGAAAATAACTGTAAAATGGAGCAAAAACAGCAGCGCATCCGGTTATCAGATAAAATACACCGCAAACCCGGTCTCAAAAACAATAACCGTCAGCGGAACATCCTCAGTCAGCAAAACAATATCCGGTCTGGCAAAAGGAAAAACCTGTAAAGTATATATCCGCGCTTATAAAACCGTCTCCGGAGTAAACTACTATTCCGCATGGAGCAGTGCAAAAAGCGTTAAAATCACAAAATAAAACCACACCTGAACAGTAACCATGAAAGCCGGTTTGAGATCCTATTCGTATTCCCTGAACTGTTCAAAGTGGAAGGTTACGACCTTCTTTCCTTCTTCGTTCATCTCTACCATGCGTTCACTGCAGGCGGCAACCACTTTGATCCCGTTGCTTCTCAGACGCCTGATCACCGCATAGGCCAGGGTAAATTCCCCCTGGCACATCACTGCAGCCGGGTCCATGGCCATGATTTTATCTGCCAGCTCATCAGCCAGAGCAGTAATATCCTTTTCAGATGATGTCGAATGAACCACCGGAAATGGAAGTTCCACAATTTCACCATATTTCTCCGCAGCCGCCAGCTGAACATCACTCCATGTAGCTGCCGGATGATTCGTAAAATTAACAAATGTCATACTTTTCTCCTTTCCTGCAGCCGGAACGCCGGCTGTACAGGCGTTTTTTCTATATCAATATAATTTTACTATATTTTTCCTTGATTTGCAATCCTGCCGCTGCAGGTTATTTCCTTTTCTGTTTCACTTTCTTGTGAAAACTATTTTTCCCTGAAGTGCAGGATTTTACCGAAAAAGCAGGATTTTACGATACTATTTTCGCTCATAATCTGTTATGATAAAGTCGTTGAAATTGGTAAAATAACATCGTAACAACTGATATCATAGAGGGAAGGGTGAGAATTGACTGACAATAATGACAAACCGGTAAAATATGATAGAAGACAGGAGCTTTTGAACCTGATTGATATAGATTCTCCGCTGCCCCGCCGGGCTGATCGAATGGGCAGCGCCGATTATGGTGGATGGCAGACATCTGGGCTCCATTATCTGCGGTCAGGTGCTGATGTGGGAGCCGGAAGAATTTTTCTGGATCGAACTTCGGGAAATGAACAAAAGTCTGACCTCAGATTTTAAGGAACTGTTTAAAGCCGTGGAAGAGCTGCCCGTTGTATCGGGGGATACGGTGCAGGCAGCTTCCTATCTTTTATATATCATCGCCAATTTTATTACAAGATCCGGCTGGGAACAGAAAAAGCGCAAGGAGGAGCTCATGATTCAGAAGCTCCGTCTCAATGAAGAGCTGGAAACACGGAAGAAGCTGGAGGAACAGCTGGGGCAGCTGTTCACCTATTCCATGAACAAGGAATCCGATCTCATGGAGCTGATCAAGGATGGCAATACAGAGCAGGCCAACCGGCTGCTGACTGATCTGACCACCGATATTATCCTTGGAAGCAAAGGTAATATGGATGTTATCCGCACCCGCAGCATCGAACTGATCGTAATGACCTCAAGGACAGCCGTAAGTGCCGGAGTTTCGCAGGAGAGAACTTCCCGGATCAACGTTTCCTCCCATGAAAGTGATGGGCGAAAAGCTGCGGACGCATGAAATTTTTATTCCCGATGTGCTGAAGGCTTCCAGAGCCATGCATGCGGCTTTACATGTTCTGCGTCCCATTATTTCCCACAGCAGTTCCGCTCCCAAAGGACTGGTGGTGATCGGGACTGTAGCCGGTGATCTTCATGATATCGGTAAAAATATGGTTACCATGATGCTTTCCGGCCACGGTTATACCGTAATCGATCTGGGTATCGATGTTACAAAAGAGCAGTTTGCCGAAGCGGTTATTCAATACCAGCCCAACGTGCTGGCCCTGTCGGCCCTTCTGACCACCACCATGCCGGAGATGCAGAATGTCATTGAATATCTGCAGAGCAGAAATCTTAGAAATCAGGTGAAAATCACCATCGGCGGAGCTCCCACTACCATAGAATTTGCTCAGGAAATCGGCGCAGATGCCTATTCGGAAAATGTTTTCGACTGCATTGAAGCGGTCGATGATCTGGTTGCCGGTAAGATCGGCCCTCATTCCACCTCCGGTGCTTTTTGAAAATACTACGCAGAATACTCCGGTAAGAACCGGATTTTACCAGAATCCATTCTGATTTTACAGGATGGATTCTTCCATTTTCCGGCAGGATTTTCTAATGACTTTTATTTCAGATTGTAATAATATTGTTACATCGAATTTGAAACGCCCGGTTAAAATGAAAGAAAAGAGGAGGATTTCTATTATGAGTAAACGTACACGTTACACTTCTATGGCTATCACCAATCCTGATGAGCTTACCTACGGTATTGCACCGAAACCATTTACCACACCAAACGGCATCGTGATCGGCGGAGGCGAGGTATATCCCGAGCTGAATTTCACATTGCCTCCCATGAAGGTAAATGATGATACCATCGGCAAGGCTAATAAAATTTACAAAGACATGATCGACGGTGCTTTGAAACGTGCGGCAGATCTGAAACAGGATAAGGTTGTTGTTGAATTTGAAACCGTGCCTGATTTTACGCTGAATCCCCGCTACGGTCTGGAGACTACAAAACTTCTGCTGGATGCTGAACGGGAAGCCGAAGCAAAGTGCGGTATCAAATGCGCACTTCGTTTTACACCGAATGATACCCGCGAAATGAGCCGTCCTCCCAGAATGAGAGACGGAAAATATTATGATGATATGATGTATTTCTTTGAGGAAGCTGCCAAACTCGGTCCCGACTGGATTTCCATCGAATCCACCGGCGGCAAGGAACTCAATGACGAAGGCCTGGTAAATGCTGATATCCGCCGCGTTATCTTTGCTCTCGGTGTCTGCTCCTGTACAGATATGGAATTCTTATGGGGTAAAATTTCCGACATCTGCGACGGTACAAAGATGGCCATGGGCGGCGATTCTTCCTGCGGCTTTGCCAATACTGCCATGGTTCTGGCTGAGAAAGGATTTATCCCCAGAACATTTGCCGCAGTTGTCCGTGCTGCTACCGTTCCCCGCGCTCTGGTTGCTTATGAAATGGGTGCTGTCGCTCCTTCCAAGGACTGTGAATATGTAGGTCCTTACATTAAGGCGATTACCGGAGCTCCCGTAGCAATGGAAGGCCGCATGGCATCCGGTGCGCATTTATCACCCATCGGCAATATCGCCATTGCCAGCGCCGACCTCTGGTCCAATGAATCCATCCAGCAGGTAAGACTTCTGTCCGACATGGCTCCCATCGTCGGCATGGAACAGCTGATATTTGACTGCCGTATGTTAAATACCGCTTCCAGAATGGGACAGCGAGGCACCATGAGGGACATCATGATCGAATCCGATGCACCTCTTGATGTTCAGGGCTACGTTCTGAAGCCGGAAGTTGTTACACAGCTGTCTCAGGAAATTATTAAATACGATGACGATTTCATGAGAACAAAAGTTGCTGCTGAGAAAACAGTTGAATTGCTGCTGGAAGCAGTTGACACCGGAAAAGTTGAATGTGAAGACCGGGATGCTGCATGGCTGGACATGATGGCCGATGCAATCGATGAAATTCCCGATGATAAAATGGAATTTTATGAAGAAATGAAAGATGAAATCGAAGACGGTGCTTTCATTCCTTCCTGCTACGGGCTCGAATAAGCCGGAAAGGGGGGCAGATTTATGGTTAAAATCAGTATTATATCAGTTTTTTTAGGCGCAGGTAAGACAACCTTTATCAGAAAACTGCTCAAAGAAAAATATTTCGGATCTGCCCCCGTCCTTGTTGAAAATGATTATGGTCAACTGGGTATTGACAGTCTGGTTATGGAAGATACAGGGGTTCAGATCTGCGAAATGAACTCCGGCTGCATCTGCTGCACTTTAATCGGTAATTTTGTTCTGGCACTGGAAGAACTGATTCAGCAGCGGAATCCTGAACATATTATCATTGAGCCTTCCGGAGTTGGAAAGCTGTCTGAAATCCTGGATGCATTAGATGATCTTGAGGTGCCTTTTGAACGTCATCTTGTTCTCACCATAGTAGATGCCAGACATTTTTACTATAATAACCGGTATGTCAGTGAGTATTTCTGGGATCAGATCAGCCACGCGGATGCTGTCCTTCTCAGTAAAACAACACAGATGTCAGGAAAAGAACTTACTTCCCTGTGCACCGCCATTCATAATAAAACTCCTGATATGGAAGTGATCTGTGTTCCCTGGAATGCCGATTTTCATCCTGTTCTCGAGGAAATCATTCAATCCCGTACCTCTGGTTCCCTCTGCCATGATAAAGCGGATTGTGAGATTCCTGCGGTTACAGAAAAAGATACCAGCCCAGAGCAATATACTGATAAATATAATACCACTCAGAAACAAACACACCAGATGCCTGCACGGATGGTTTCCCGCTCAAACAGTCAGACTTCTGCCAAACAGGCGGCTGTTTTATCATCCTTCTCCATTTCGGGTATCCGCCGAAGGCGATCTGATGTATTTGAATCATGGAGCACTGAAACATGCATGGAATACAGCGATCAAAGACTCCATGAAATAATCAGTGCTCTGGACCACAGTAAATATGGAGCAATTGTCCGGGCAAAAGGGATCCTTAATAATCCCCTGGGTCCCATCCTTCTGGACTATGTTCCCGGAGAGGGCAGACTCTCTTATATCGATCCTGAAGAAAGCGGGCGAATGCTCGTGATCGGCATGAATCTCAATCGTCCCGCTCTGGAAAGATTATTTTTAACGTAATAAGGAATACTATAGCTAATTTTGAATCCCATTTACCAACGTCTGCGTCAAAAGCAGAAAACAAACGCAGAAAAATCTCCTGCAGTAAGGACCCTGTTGTCATATCCTGATCCTTACCACAGGAGATACTCAATTAGTTTCACTGCCCCAACTATCCTTTTCCATTTTCCTGCATTCCGAAAATACAATATCCCGATAGTCTGCCATTTCTTTTTCCGTCATAGTTTTCACTTTTTCGCATTTTACCAGATTCTCTGATGTTTCCATAAAATCTTTAACAAACGCCGCCTCATTATCATTTTCTTTCATAAATGCTTTGTTAATTACCAGTCCGTTTTTTATGTAAAAATACTTCCTCCCTCTTGGAGTTTCTTCCGCGTAAATCATCCGATGATTGACCAATTCCCCATACTCACGCAGATTTTTCCTGACATATCCGGTCAATTCCATCATATCCCGATATTTCATTGCAGTTTCAAATTTCTGCTCCTTTGCCGCTTTTTTCATCTTTCTTTCCAGCAGATTCAGAAATTCCTGCATAACTTCCTGATCCGTAAACAACTTTCGCAAAATCCTGCTGTTTTCTTCCCATTCTTCCTTCGTTATTTTCACCGGAAAAACGTGATACTCAAACTGAAGCTTTTTCCTGCGTTCCGTAAAAGGGTACAGGTTTTCCATGAAATCAACAAAACTCTGAAGTCTGCTTCTGCTCCGAAAAGGTCCAAAGGAAACTTTCTCCCGTGCAGCGGTAATTTTCAAAGGCTTCTCTTCTTTCGCGGATTTCCCGTTTTTTTCAGAGCATTCTCTTTTTACATTGGAAAGGGTCAGATAAACATACCGCTCATCGTTTTTCATCGCTGTATTAAAGTGCGGCTTTCTGCTTTTTATCATCTCGCATTCCAGAAGCATGGCTTCCAGATGGGTATCCGCAACGATATAATTGATATCATAAATCAAAGGCGCCATTTTCACCGCCTTTTCCCACACTGGTGATTTCACAAAATAGGATTGTACCCTTTTCTTCAGGCATTTGCTTTTTCCGATATAAATAACTCTTCCTTCAGAATCAAGCATCTGATAAATACCGGGAAGTTCCGGGATTTCTTTTATTTTTTTCCGGATAGACTGTTTATCCGGTGCTGCCTTATCTGCTGCCTTATCCCTTTCTTCTCCCATAAATCTTTCTCCCTTTAAGTTCTCCTTTTTTTCCTTTGTTTACAGCTATATTTTTGTCTGTATGTGCATTTTAAGTTTCCAACTACATTCTACTTCTGAACAAGAAAAAAGCAGCCAATCTTTCGATCAACTGCTTTCATATAAATTTGCTATACCTTCAAAACTGCATATTGTTTTTCGATTTCTTCCCATGAGTTTAAACCTCTTTTTCTCAATCCAGACCATCCACCAGACATTGGTCAAGCTGATGACCGATTAGTAGCAGTCAGCTCCATACGTTACCGTACTTCCACCCCTGCCCTATCTACCTCGTCGTCTTCAAGGGGTCTTGGATATCTCATCCTGAGGGGGGCTTCACGCTTAGATG
>JALFLM010000081.1 GCA_022774705.1 Lachnospiraceae bacterium
CATCTAAGCGTGAAGCCCCCCTCAGGATGAGATATCCAAGACCCCTTGAAGACGACGAGGTAGATAGGGCAGGGGTGGAAGTACGGTAACGTATGGAGCTGACTGCTACTAATCGGTCATCAGCTTGACCAATGTCTGGTGAGATGGTCTGGTTTGAAGAAAAAAGTTATTGACATGGTTTGAAAAATGTGATATTTTATAAAAGTTGATATGCAGTTTTGAAGATATAATCTTCAGGTTATTCCTCGATAGCTCAATGGTAGAGCACTCGGCTGTTAACCGAGTTGTTGTAGGTTCGAGCCCTACTCGGGGAGTTGAGGACAAAAGTCCTGTGCTCGGATATATTAAGGAACCGGCACGAAGATGAGGCTCCATGGTCAAGCGGTTAAGACATCGCCCTTTCACGGCGGTAACGGGGGTTCGATTCCCCCTGGAGTCATTTTGCCGATATGGCTCAATTGGCAGAGCAGCTGATTTGTAATCAGCAGGTTAACGGTTCGAGTCCGTTTATCGGCTTTGCTGGAAGCAGCATTTAATAAGCAAGTGTTGTGTAGCACCATGGTGTTGCCTGACTGGACCTTTAGCTCAGTTGGTTAGAGCACCCGGCTCATAACCGGTCTGTCCTGGGTTCGAGTCCCCGAAGGTCCATTTAACTTGCGAAAACTCGTAAAATTTATTTTATAATTTATTAAGCGATATGGCCCAGTGGCTCAGTTGGTTAGAGCGCCGCCCTGTCACGGCGGAGGTCGAGGGTTCGAGTCCCTTCTGGGTCGGTTGGTAATTATTTGGGGTCTTAGCTCAGCTGGGAGAGCATCTGCCTTACAAGCAGAGGGTCACAGGTTCGAGCCCTGTAGGCCCCATTTGCCAGCCGGCGTGGCGGAACTGGCAGACGCACAGGACTTAAAATCCTGCGGGTAGCGATACTCGTACCGGTTCGATTCCGGTCGCCGGCATTAACCCTTGGGCAGCGGGAAACCTTGAGAAATCAATGGTTTTCCGCTCTTTTTTTGTCTTCAAAGTATTATTTTTTTTGAAGACACTTGAAGACAATTTTCAGTTTTCAATTAAGATTATCAATTGAGTACATGGTTCATTAGTTCAAATGTTTTGGCATCAGCCTGCTGCTGTCTGATATAATGGAAAGTTGTTCTTGTATCACTGTGTCCGAGCAGGGTGCTCAGATGTGTGATGTCCATGCCTGCTTCGTAAAGCATCGTTGATGTTGTGAAACGGATCTGGTGACTGGAACGGTATTTAATGCCAAGATGGCTACAGATTTTCTTCAGTCTTTCGTTAAACGTATCACCAAGCAGCATTTTTCCGTTTCTCATAAAAAGATATTCTCCATCGGGATTTACTTTTGTGATCTTCCGGATTATGTCTGTGGCTTCTGAGGTAAGAGGAATAAAGCGGAATCCTTCGGTTTGATTTCCTTTTATCCTTCGCTCCACTGTGTAATTGATGCCGTCAAATGTCAGGTCATCTTTCATACTTTGATTACGTCTGACCGACCGACAGATATAGATGCGGTCTTCGGCAATATCTTCTTTTCGTATTGCAAGAAGTTCTCCGATTCTGACACAAAGATGAAAGGCCAGTGAAATAGCCAGTGAATAAATGTCTTCATCGTCCTTCAGATACTCGAGAATTGCTTTTCGCTCGTTCGGAGAATAATTATCTTTTGAACTTCCGGACGGCTTGCATCTTGTTTTAAACTGGGAGAAATCTACACTGCTCATAGGATTAAAACCAATAATTTTGAGGCTGACTGCCCGGCGGAACATGCCGTTTAGAACGCTTTTTACATTGGTCAGCCGTTTCATAGTAATGGCATGGCCTTTTGTAATGTCCAGGAAAAAGGATTCCAGATCGTCAGGCTCTACTCTTACTACTTTTTTTCGGGCAAGTTCATGATCAGCCAGAAAACGTTTCCATTCGTTATCATTTTCTTTAATGGTTTTTGGATCAGTGCCATTTTCACGCCGCCAGATCATCCAGTTTTCAAATAATCTGGTCATGGTCATACCTGACAGCCGGGATTTTTCATCCATTGCTTTTGCATTTTCATAAATTGCATTTTCAATGTCTTCCCGGCTTTTTTTGGCAATCTGGCGCCTGCCGTGGGGATTTTCCGGATCGGGCAGGTAAGTTTTCCACCTCCCATCGCTGTATTGAGTGATTTTGTAGGGATGCTGTTCCAATATTTTCTTTTTATTCATTTCTTCCATATCTTCCAGCACATCATCTAAGGAAATCTTACCTCGGTCCAGCATAAATTGCAAGATGTCATTTTGAGATACAGTTGAAATGTTGTTCAGTTTCAGCACCCCCTTTCATGTTTTTGCTATAAATCTTTTGGTTTCATGGACTATACTGCTTACCGGGTTGTGGCTTCCACTTGTATCATAGCCCACCGGCGTTGCAGCCGGTGCTCAGCTGTTTTTGCAGAACAGTTTGGGGCTTTCCCTTGTTTGAGATATTCCCCTCCGTTTCCAGGAGTGTCGTTAGTTCCGGGCTCGTCCATTATTATGAAGTCATGGCTCCGGTCTGTTGACTATGATACAGCCTGTTTGGTTTTCAAGGTGCTTGTGTAATAGATGTATTGCTGATAATATTAGTATACAGGCAATCCACCAAAATAAGAAGTTGGCAGATGGTTGTCAGATGGTAGCACGAAGGCAGAGCAGAAAGGGGATGAATGTATGGGAATGACAATTACTTTTCCTCTGGTTTCACAGATGATATTGAACTATGGTTCAAGGGATTTAACACAGGATACATATATTTCGCTCTTATTTGGGTGGCTTGAGGATGTCAGCAGTAATGATCTGGATAAAACCAATACAAATAAGTGGATTAATGGCAAACGTGATATACCGGCATATATAGTGCGTCAGTATACGGTCTGGGGAATGGAGGAAAAGCTGGCTGAGATTATAAAAATGCAGCTTCTTCCTAAAATTACTGATCCGTATCAAATGGAAAAGAGACTGAATCAGATGATTATGGCGGATACAGGCAGGGATATAGGTAATCGTAAACGTAAGGATATGCTTGGCACAGAGAATCTTTCGCAAAAGCTTGCAAAAACGATGATACTTGCTGTTTCAAGAAAGGGTGAGCCTGTTTCCAGATGGAAATCTCCGGATCTGTCAGATTGTTTTTTTGGAGTTGAAGTGCCGGATCTGAATGGTGAATTTGTTGGAAGGGAAGAAGAACTGCAGGCGTTACGGCAAATGCTGAGGCAGAATGGAAAGGTTTTTGTTTACGGAATTGGTGGAATCGGAAAAAGTGAGCTGGTCCGCCGCTATGCAGGACTGCACCAGAAAGAATACCGCAACATGTTTTATCTCTCCTATGATAAAAGTCTGAGGTATACTCTTACGCATATGGCTTGCGTGAGGGACGAGATCGGAGATTCAGATGAAGTATTATTTGAACGGCATTACAGGCTTCTGCAGGGGCTGGCGGAAGACAGTCTGATTATCATTGATAATTTCGATGTACTTCCGGATAAAGAGCCTATGCTGCAGAAATTTTTAAGGAACCGCTTTCAGGTGATTTTCACCACAAGGAAAGATTTTCAGGCAAAAGCCCGCCTTGAGGTACGGGAAATAGAGGATTCCGGGCATCTGCTGAAATTATTCCATCAATATTACCGGTATCGAAAGAATGAGGAAAGTACGGTTCTGGAAATTATTGACGTTTTGCATAAGCATACGCTGACCGTAGAACTGGCTGCCATGACTTTGGGGGAGGGATATCTGAAACCGCAGGAACTTCTTCTGGAGCTGGTGGAAAATGGTCTTGATATACCGGATCAAAGTGAAGTGACGCTGACAAAAGATGATGAAACAACAACCAGCCGGATGTATCGGCATATCCAGAAGCTGTTTCATTTGCAGAAACTTCCGGATATCCAGAAGGAATGTCTGAAAAATCTGGCACTTCTTCCACTGACGGGTATATACCGCAGGCGTTTCAGCGAGTGGATGGAGCAGGAAAATTATAATGTTATAAACGGACTGGTGAAACATGGCTGGATCAAGCTGGATTCAGACAGTGATATGATATATATCCACGGAATTCTGAGGGATCTGGCAGGGAATGAATTAAAACCGTCCGTAACTGGATGCAGAACAATGCTGGAGCATATCAGAATTACATGTCTGCAGCAGGGGAAAGACATAACTGATTATAATAAAATATTTGAATGCATTCTCAGTATACTGAGCAGAATCGAAGTAGATGATTCTAAGATATGGATATTATTTCTGGAGGATGTATTCGGGTATATGGATAAATACTGTGCACAGTACTGCATGGAAGAAATCGTACAGGAAATGGATTACTGGATACGGGAAAACGGGATCGGGACAGATAAGGATATTGCTCTTCTGCTGGATTACAGGGCTTCTTTGTGTTACATGGGAAAGCAGTATAAAAAAGCAATAAAAATTCAGAAAAAGGCCTTGAAATATGCAGCATCAGTTGATGCCCGCAATGCACATCTTGCATCGAATCTCTATGCAAACCTTGGAAGCTGTTATCTTGCTGATAAGCAGATGAAAGAGGCAAAAGAGAGTATGGAACAGGCTGTTGCAATTGTGAAAAAATACAGGATATACAGCCATGATTTGATTATGTTGATACGGAATTACGGGGCATTTCTGCAGATGAGCGGTGATCTGAAGGCTGCCGGGAAACATTATCAGGCAGCATTAAAGATGATCGCAGGAAGCCAGAGCAGGAAATCTTCGGATTATGGACTGCTGCTTGCTGATATGGGCAGTCTTTACGGGCAATGTGGAAAACTGGTGGAGGCGGAAAAATATTATCTTCAGGCAGAGAAAATCATGGGAATGATATTACCACCCGATCATGTTCAGCTTAAAGGGGTATATAGTCAAATGGCGAATTTATATCAGTTAATGGGAGTGCCTGATAAAGCGGCAGAGTACCGGAACAGGCAGATACAGATTGAGAAAAAGCAGTAATTATATGAGACCGGTTAAAAAGAGAGGGCGTAGATAGTGCCCTCTCTTTTAACTGGGGAGTATGGTATCAGGAATATCATGGAATGTTCATCAGGTTGATTGGGAAAGCATTTTTTTCAGCCCTTTTTTCATACGGACAGATAAAGGACAGATATGGCCGTTTTTCATATGGATGGTATAGTTGGCAAAATCCACTTCCTGTATCTGATCCCGGTTAATAATACAGGAGCGGTGGCAGCGGTAGAAACGGTAATCAAGCTGCTTTTCCACTTCCTTCAGCTGAGAAGTAAACTCAATCCGCCGGTTTTCCGCCTGAAGGACGATCCGGTGAATATTGGAGGTGGTTTCAAAATACAGAATCTTATTCAGTTCCACTGTTGTTATATGGTCGCCCAGAGTGATGGAAAAGGTTTTCATGATTTTATTGCAGGAAGAACGGTATTTTTCCATTACATTCAGCAGACACTCGTGGATCTTGCTTTTGATCAGCTCCGGTGTATCCTTGATAATAAAATCAAGTGCTTCCACTTTATACTGGAAAGTCATAAAACTCATTTCAGAATGGCTGGTGATGAAGATGATAAAGCAGCGTGGTTCCTGCTTTCTGATCTTCTGTGCAAGAACCAGTCCATCCATATCGGAGTGCAGATCAATATCCAGAAAGAACAGACCGGGATTTCCGGCGCCCTGAAGCTTTTCGAGAACCGCGTGAGGGTCACCTGTTGCCAGTGCAATATTCATATCCAGTTCTTCGATCATAATGGCATCCTGGACATATTTTTTAATCGTATTCAACTGTTTCACATTATCTTCGCAAATATATACATCAATCATAAAAATCCTCTTTCTAAAAACGGAAATGAAACGGTATCAACCGGGTGAAAGTGCCGGCAGAACTGATGCTGTATATAGTATATAATAAAAATTACCGTTTTGCACAAAAAAGAATAAACGTCAGAAAACAGTGAAAATTCGTTATGGCAGATACAGAAATTCAATGAAATTTCACATTGGAGACGGATTTGATCAGAACACCCATTTTAATAGTATACTTGTTATCAATCTAATAATTTTAGGAACAGGTACGAGGGAGGAGAAGTAATGCTTGATTATATTGCAAATAAAACGAGTCGTAAAATAACACTATATTTAAATTGGGATGAAGTAGAGGAAGCAAAGTTCTGTCTGGGTATGAAAGTGTTGATTCATGATGTGACAATGACGATGGGAATTGCATTATTAGCATATTGGGCGGGGCTTTTTATAGAATCCTGCATCATGTTTGCTGCTTTTGGTTTTCTTCGCCTGAAAGCAGGAGGGTATCATTGTAAAGAAAGCTGGCAGTGTTTTTTATGTACCAGTTCTATTGTAGTAGGAGGAGCAGTACTGGCACAGAATCTTGGATATATGAGCACAGGACAAATAGTCGCTGCATATCTGATTCTTTGTGTAATAGCAGGCCTGATTGCTCCGCAGGGAACAAAAATACGTCCGATTCCTGCAGTAGTTTTATCATCAGAACACAGATTATAATAATTCAGCCCTGGTGAATTTCCAGCTTTTGAGTAAAAATATCATCTTTCACTTCATTTTCCCAGATCGTTGCCGGGTAATTTTTGATGAGTTCAGAAACATTATGTAATCCAATTCCCCTGTTACTTCCCTTTGTGGATACAGAAGGTTTATTGAAATCAGAACAGGAAATGCCGTGATCGATAAAGCGATTGGAAATCAGGATACTCGTAGAAGTATCATGCTGATACATTACGAAACCAATCCAGGGGTGTTCTGTTTCCAGAGCCGCTTCAATGGCATTGTCCAGAAAAATCCCGAGTATCCGGGACAGGTCAAGCCGGTCCATAGCAACTTTTTCTACGGAATCCCGGATTTCGATATCAACCGTTATCCCGATTTCATGTGCGTAGGTCAGTTTAGCAGAAACAATTGATTTTATTTCGAGCAGTTTAATATTAATTAACTGATTCAGCCTGAAATCATTCATGGTAATCTGATTGCTCAGGGGAAGTATTTCCTGATAAAAATAATGGCTTAATCCGTCCAGATCATGTTCTTCCAGATAACCGGACATGGAGGTCATAATGTTGACATAATCGTGTTTGAAAGAACGGACCGTAGAGTACATGTTTTCAATCTGCGTCGTATATTGCTGAAGCGTATCAAATGCTTCCTGTTTTCTTTCCATCTCTGCCCGGTTTGTGTAGCTGCGGATGCAGTTAATAATGACAATTGTAGTGGCAAAGAAATAGCATCCAAACAGAATACCGTTAAAAGTTGTAATTTTGGAATCATATCCTGCACGCTCTCCGGCAACGATATTAAAAATAAAAATAATCGTACAGATTAAAAGGTTGGCAAATATGGAAATCCATATTTCCCGGGGAAGGGAGTGTCCGTGTTCTGCTGCAAATATATGATGAAATATATAAGCCATACCTTTGGAAAAAAAGAAAAGCAAAATAATATAAATACAGCGTATCAGTAAATTTTGTTGAGCAAAATAAAAATCCAGTCCGATCATTGTAGTGCAGAATGTAAAAATCGAATCCCATAGTACACCGCAAAGATAGGATAAGAGAAAGAAACAGATATTTCTGATACGATGTTTATCCAGTAAGGCAATATAGAGTCCAGACGTGCTCAGTAAGATTACAACTCCGAGATTCCCCAGATTACTGATATAGGTCAGGTTTATAACATTGGCCGATAGAATCATAAGAAGAATCAGACTTTCGTGCTTTTTCAAACGAAAGGGAAGAAAATTTCGGATAAGAATGAAATATATTAAAATATTACTGATACAAAGCAAAAATCGAATCATTGCGGTGAAGCTCCTTTTAAGTTGAATTTATTGTAATAATAGAATATTTCTCATGGAAAGACAAGGCATAATACGTTTTTTCAGAAAAAACGTTGCAGTTACTATGGGAAGAAAACGAAAATTACGCAAATAAGACCATTTAGTACAAAAATAAGATATTTGAAAAAAAGTTGTTATAATGTGGATAACAATTAAAAAAATCAGCAGTAAATAAATGGGGATTTATTTACAGGGAAGAGAGGTTAAAATGATCAGCCAGGAGTATAAAAGATATTTACGCTCAAAAGGTAATATTCTGTTTTTGATTTTGTCTGTTATTCCGGTCGCCTTAAGTTATTATACTACATGGCTTGAGAAAATGGACTGGATCAGCCAGTATCACAATCCCGGTGCCGACGTGTCTGATGCGGAAGGGTTTCTTGCACTGGCAAAAGGCTATAATGGTTTTACCTATCTGAGCAAGTTTCTATTTTCATCAGATTCCATGGTATTTTTTATATGGGTAATGCTCATTGGTTTTGCAGCTGTATCAGGAACCAGGATATACAGTTATTGCCAGAACGGATATGGAAATCTGCTGGTTTCACGTATTGGTTATAAGCAATTCCAAAAAGATATTTTTATTGCACAGAATTTATATGTTCTGACGGTAATGGGAATGGAGTTTCTGTTGCTGACCGGTATAACACTTTTGATATTTCCACCTGAAAAAAGTGATTTTTTTGTAACAGCACTGACTTTGTATGATACAACAGATATGGTATCGCTGCTGATGGTGCTGGCAAAACAATATATAATTATACTTATTTATGTTTTACTTGTTATGAATATTACCTTACTTTCTGCCTGTGTAATCCGGAATCGGTATATTATACAATTTCTTCCCATTTTAATTTATCTGGTTCCCGGATTGGTTATTTCTGTGGTGGAAACTTTTTGCTACCCTTTGGCGGAAAAATTACTGATGTTTGCTCCTAATGTATATCTTTTCAGTTATTATGCTTTATATATTGAGGAGCAGAGTAATTTGGCAGGCATGAGACAATTCATTGTTTTACCGGGCATTTTTCTGGTTGTTATTGTTATGTTATACAGGTTGTGTTCCAGATTGGGAAGGAATTATGTATGATCATTCAGATTAGGAAAAAGAAAATCGAAGTTACAGGGCTGTTTTTCTGGATGGTATGGATCAGTGTGCTGGCGGTGTTTGTGTATATTAACATGATAAAATACAGTCAGTATGGCGGTGTAACTGCGCTGGACCGGAAACTGGTATATTTTATACAGGTGAATATCCAGAAAATGTTTTTTAATGCAAATATCCTGTTTTCTGTTTTTCTGTATAAGAACAGAAAACAGTATCTCAATCCCATGCAGGCAGTCCGATATGGAAAGAAACTGTTTGCGCAGATTCTGTGTACCGGTTTTACGTATTCTCTGATCTTTACGGTATGCACTTATATGATTGTGCCATGTATTGCTGTATTGCTGAAATTACGAATTTATGTTAATTACCTTGCAGATATGTGCTTTTTTTACCTGATTGTTTTTCAGATGTATCTGGTTTACACTTTACTGTATATCATCACAGAAAGGCTGGCGGTCTCTCTGGTAAGTATGAGCGTAATGTACATTATTTGTGCAGGGATTGTAATTACATTGCAGTATGCGGAGAATACGAACAGCATGAATGCTGTCCCGATTTATCACTGGAGATATTTTGCAGTGGCGGATATTGTTTTAACCATTGTGCTGTATAAGGTTCTTCGAAGAAAAGATTTTCTTAGCGGAAAATTGAAATAAAATTTATTTGCTCTGGAAAGGGGCTGGATGCTTATGGCTGGAATCTGCAGGAGGTATTCATTTTTATTAAAATATGCAGTACTTGCAGCTTTTCAGATGGTTTTTCTTCGGCTGTTGAAATGTTTATACCCGGAAGAAAATTATCTTCAATTAATCCAAATGGAATTTACAGGCTCAGATCCTTTGAATCATGTATATTTTTTTTCTGTGGGAGTTCTGCTTATTTTTTTCAGTATGGAAATTTATATCCTTTTTCAGTCAATTCAGGAAGTTTTTATACGATACTGCTATTTATACAGCAGAATTTCGGGAAATAAAAGAAAAAAACTGGCCGTATTTGTTTTAAAAAGAATCGTTATCAGTGCGTTGCTCTGTACCTCTATTCATCTATGCAGTGGATTCTTTTTATTATGTCTGGAGAATGGTAAATGTGTTCTGTCTGCTGCGAAATTAAATACAGTTGTATTTTTATTGTATTTAGAGGGACTGCATCTGTTGACATTGCTTATGTGGGGAGGTTTTATCGTGATAATGAATACTGTGAAGGTTCGCAGGCAGTATATCTGGATGACAGTCTGTCTGGTTCTTTGTATTGTACCAGTGGTGCAAAATCGGTTTATTACAGCGTTGTTTCTTCCATTTGATCAGAATGTATTATGGTATCAACAGTGGCAATTAAAATGTCTGCTTGTGCTCATAACGTCATTTCTTCAGTATTATTTGTTAGCTGCTGATTTTTATTGTCCCTTTGGGAATAATCGCAGAGAATAAGAACAGTGAAAATTCTATTGGCAGGAGGATCTGGATATGATTAAAATTGATCATGTAAATAAAGAATTGAAACATAAAAACGTATTATGTGATATCACTTTTGAGTTTCAGGAAGGGAAAGCTTATCTGCTGAAAGGACACAATGGGTGTGGAAAAACCATGCTGCTGCGAACTGTTTGCGGATTGCTTCATCCTGATTCAGGTACGGTTCACTGTCCGGAAAATACAACATTTGGAGTAATTATTGAGAATCCATCATTTGTGGAAAATGAAACTGCGTGGCAGAATCTGGTGTACCTTGCCAAAATCAATCGTGTAATAGGCAGGGAACAGATTGAAACGGCTTTGAGAGCAGTAAATCTGTTCGATGATAAAGATAAAAAAGTAAAGCGGTATTCACTGGGAATGAAACAGCGTCTTGCAATCTGTCAGGCAATTATGGAAGATCCGGATGTTCTTCTTCTGGACGAGCCTTTTAATGCGCTTGATCCGGATAATGTCCGGGCAGTAGAACGAATTATTCTGGAAGAAAAGCAAAAAGGAAAAATCGTGATTGTTGCTGCTCATATGATTGATCAGAACCTGGATCATCTGTTTGATGAAGTAATTACGATGGCAGAAGGCAGAATTGTCTGAAAAGGTGAGGTAAACCAGAAATCGTGCATGGTTTACCTCCTAAAAGCGTTTTTTATTCTTGTTTCATCGTTACTTAGTAAATCCACTCAATCACATGCAATGCGTTCAGCAGGTAAAGCAGCAGTGTAAACGGTGTCAGTATCAGATTGATCCAGATAAGATATTGCTGGATTCTGCTGGTTTTTCGGAATTCCTTCCAGCTGTCATGGATGGTTTTGAGATACTGCTTTCCTTTCATTTCCAGCTGACTGCAGCACTGAGTCAGCTTACCAGTGCTTTTTTCAACTGTTTTTTGGAATTGGAGCATTTCGCTTTGCAGGGTGTCTTTACAGATGTTTCTGCAGGTTTCGGTAATTGTGCTGCTAAAGGTTAAGAGTGTTTTTTCGATGTTTACGTTTAGAAGCTGATTGCCGGTCTGGAGCTGTTTTATCTGGTCTTTCATCTCGATTAGAGTGTGTTTGGTCTGCTGATTCTGCTGACTGATCAGGCTTTGGATCATGGTTTCGAACTGCTGATAATGAAGCCTGTAATTGTCCAGCTGACAGGTAATCTCGGCCAGCTGTGTTTTGTAGATTTCCAATTGGGCCAGATAACTTTGATTTTCGTAAATCTGCTGTAAGGTCTGGCTGGACTGTAGTGGTTCCGGGATTTGGGGGGCTGGGGACGGTATCTGACAGGGTTCGGGCTGTTCCGAAATTCCGGAGGCTGATATCGTCTGTTCCTGTAAAAGCAGTTCTTTCATTTCTTTCGCTGTTTTTCCGGTATTCACGTTCTTGATACTCATATTCAATTCCTTTCCTTGTATACTTTTTTCCCAATTTGCTGGCTCTGACAGAAACCAGTTTTCCATTTTTATCTCTGTATTCAGGGTGGCGATAGCTTACGGTGTTTCCGGCAACACGGGTCTCAATTCCGTAATTACGTTCCAGTGACTGAATCAGTTCCTGAAAACTGTGATTTTCAGGATTCAGTAATTCGGCTTCGATTACTTCCCGGAGCTCGTCTTTGAAACTTTCTTTTCCCTTTTTTCGCATCTGTTGTTCAGCAAAAGTTCTTTTTTCCTGCCAGGGATTTGGCGAATAGAACGTATTGCGGACCGAGTTTTCCAGTCCGAGGCTTTGACACTGGAAGCCGAAAAATTCAGACATTTCCATCAGGCTTTTCAGGTTTCTGCGATAAGATTTTCCGGTGTTCATGCTGCAGTTGCTGACCAGAAAATGAATGTGGGTATGAGCGGTGTCTACATGCACTGCCCAGAAGACCTGAAAGCCCTGATCGCTGAAAAATTTGCGGGCAAATTCTTCGGCCATATCATAAACCTGTTCGTAACTGATTTTTTTGCTATCTTCGGGAGAAATTGAGAGCGAGAGTTTGTGTGCCAGAATTTCATTGGGTTTGATTCCGGAGTAGGATTTGCCGTGCAGTTTTCTGGTGATAAGCAGGCTTTTGGCAAATAGATCACGGTTACAGCCGCAGGCATTATAAAGATGATTCCGGGTTTTTGTAATGCCTTCACGCAGCTGTTCCGGCTTTTTCCCCAGGATATAATTAACAGCACTGACCAATTGTGCAGTACATTTGCAGGGGGCATAATCTACATTCACATTTCCATAGCAGGTCAATGAATCACTTCCTTTCCGTGGTATTCTGAGGTATGGTAGGAAAAACAATGTTTTCCAGGCAGATGAGCAGTTGATTACAGATTTTTTCATGGTCGTCAGTAATTTTCTGAATCTGAGGGGACAGGCCCGAAGCATAACCGGAGTTCAGTTGGCGGGCAACCTGATTCAGGTTATTGCCGATGGCCTGAAGCTGGGCAGTCAGCTGCGCCAGCTCTGTCTTCTGGCTGCAGACCAGAAGGGGTTTTTCTGAAAGAGTCCTGACCAGATAATCGGTCATGTTCAGCCCCGTTTGAAGTCGCTTTTCGTTGATAGCGGTAAACTCGTCTTCTGAAAGGCGGATACAGATGGGATGGCTGCGTGTACGGTTTGTTTTTTTTCCAGATGGCATAGGACATGCTCCTTTTTTCCTGACAGACGTGAGAATGGCCGGTGAGGACAAAGATATATCCCGCAGACACACATTAATTAAGGATGGCTGAATCGTCAGCAATCCGCTGGTGTTGTGGGATGCGTAAGGGGGTACTTAGGGGGAGATTCCCCCTGAGCAGGTTGGAACGATGGTTGATAATTTGCCCGCTGAAGGCAAAGTGTCAATCCACCGGTACTACCTGCCTATCGTCTTTTTCCACATCCTGTTTCCTTTCTTCAGCCGGATATGGAAAAGGACGATAAAGAGAAAGATGACAAAAGGAAAAATGAGCAGGGAAAATGATAAATGGCCGGATGACAAGGTGACAGAAATGACAGACGAATCAATCCGCAGGAAAATCCGGTTTACACTTTCAGTGATTGATAGGGTTGTCATTTTTGTCATTTCTGTCATCTGTTTTCAGTTAAAGGGAAGCTTTTCATTTTCGGAGAGCGGGAGAAATCCATCATTCTGAAAAGCAAGATGAAGAAAGAAACGGTCGGAACTGCTGCGCTTATCATGATATCCTTTGTCATTCATCTGCTTGTAAAAACCGGTTTTGCCAAGCGCTTTCCTGTCATTTTCTTCACAGAAATCACTGTAGGCCTGATAGAGGTCAGTGCGGCTGATCCTGGAATCCTTTTTGTATTCCAGCCGTTCGTCAATAAATGCTTTTACACTGTCTGCTGACCGGTGCAGTTCTTCCACACTGTTTTTGCTGTTTGTACTTTCTGTAAAATGATTTTGTTCATAGAGCTGTTTCAAATGTTTCAGTGCCATAAAAATGGCATAGTCGCTTTCTGACAGTATTTTTTCTTTCAGACGGTTGTCTTTACTGCTTTCAGAGATGGTCTGGTTCATTTCCAGAATCAGAAGCCGTCTATAGTAGGCGTTAGATTTTTCATCCAGATTCAGCGGCATTTCATTGGCAGAAAAAAGCAGCTTTGCATAGCTGCGAAACTGCCGGGGATCCTGTCCCTTTCGCTCATAGAGCAGGGTATCCTCACCGACGGCCTTTTTGATGATATCAACATTCTGCAGAGCGGTGCTTGGGATGTCTGCGCAGGCATTCAGTATTTTTCCGAAGAGACCGGTTGCATAAAAACGTTTGCATAAGTCCTGCAGGGAGATACTGGAATAATTGTCGTATCCGATGATATGCTGAATCAGAGCAATGGCGACAGACTTTCCGGTTCCTCCCGCTCCTTTGATCATGAGAAATTTCTGAAAACAGGTATCGGTTGTCATGCAGTAGCCCAGATACTGCCAGAACATCTGCTGATCAATCCGATCCGGGATTGAGAAATCAAGATATTTTCGAATCTGTATACCGGCAGTTTCAGGAGGATGTTTCAGAAAATCCATATTTAGTGTAAAAGGAATCTGATTAATCATGCGGTATTTGGGAGAATGGGGAATCAGTTTCCATTCCAGAACATCAAAATACCCGTTTTTGAAATTTACCCAATGTGCCGGCTGGTTGTTCAGTTCATGGAACCGGCGCTGCCCGTGAGGCTGTGAAATCAGAAGATTATACACGTTCTGGATTGTGGTGCTGCGGATACATTCTTTGTAAATCAGGGACTGAATGTGGTATTTCAGACGGATGCCCCCTCTATCCTCATGGTAGACACCGTTTTCGTAGACAAAAGGTGTACCGTCAATAATAAAGTAGGATATGGTTTTTTGGATATATTCGACAATTTCCATGTCCAGAACCCCGATTCTTTTTCCTGAGTCATTAAAACGATGGAACCGGTCGAGGTTTGTGGTGTTATGACTTGAGCCGCTTCCCTCGAACCGGTCAATGAAATGGTTGAGCGTCTGCTCCAACAGTGCATGATTTTCCTGCTTCCCAAGATATTCCCTGTCTTTGAACAACTGCCATCCCATGCGGCATGAAAGTGCATTCTTTTTAAAATAATTTTCCAGGTAGGTATTATCTTTTTTGGAAGAAGCAGCAGGAACGTAGGTATAATCAGCATTATATTTGCCGGTAAATGATATTTCATCCAGATAATCTGTCAGACTGTATGCAGTAAAGTAAAAGTCTGATTCATCTGAAGAAAGAAAAAAAGCATGAAAGCCGAGGGCAATCATGCTGCAGGCAATCTGGTAATCATCTACCAGAAAAAGGTATTTGTGTTTGATACTGTCAGGTTTTACTGACATGGTGGTAATGAATATTTTCCTGTTCGTGGCGTAGACCTCCTTTTGTGGGAATAAAAAAAGCACATGATGCAGGACCAGGTGCGTGAAAGCATTATCGGGAGATGTGGTGAAACAAACCTGATAATCATTTACAGAGTATTGACTTTCTGTATGGAAAAATGTAAAATAGGAAAAAGAAAGGCAATGCTTCACAGCAGTCAGCCTCATATACGATGTTAAAAAAATAACCGCTTATGCGCCAACATAGGAGCGGTTATTTTTTTGTCTTCTTTTTACTGTTTCGACCATTGTCATAGCCGAGTTTATATGCAGCACCGGCTACTGAAATCAGCAGACCGATTAACGAAATTACTTCCATTAACGACATAACACAGCCCCCCTTTCTTTCGATTGGGGGCAGTCAGAACAAAAATCGCCCCCTTTACACAAAGAGGCTAACCGCTTATGTAAAACATTACCTTTCCTGCTGAATATTGTAACAAAACAACTTGTGATATGCAAGATGCTTTTGGGCGTTTCAGATATCATGGCATTTTGAAATTTGTCTTACGAGTGAACTGAAATAATTTTGAAGACACTTTTGAAGACACCTGCTCAGATGATGTGCCGGAATCCCCTTTCTTTCAGTATTTTCAGGACTGCCGGTTTGGTTCGATTCCGGTCGCCGGCATTAACCCTTGGGCAGCGGGAAACCTTGAGAAATCAATGGTTTCTCGCTCTTTTTTTGTTATTCTGATTCGCAGGACTTTTTCGCATGATTCATGGAATGTTCATCAGGCTGATTGGGAAAGCATTTTTTTCACCTCTTTTCTCATACGGACAGATATGGCAGGTTTTCATGTTTCTCTTGCCAATCCACGCCGTGTATGGCATTTTATAAATGTAACATAAAAAGAGTTACATTTATAAATATGGTGATTACGATGAAAGAGTTTTTGGAAAAAGCATTAAGACAGAATGTGACCATTGAGGAAGACAGAGAAGTATACGAAAAACTACCATTGGTGTATCGAGGCCGATATGACATATTCAAGGTTGAAACCAATAGTCTGTTATGGATAGCCATTCGTCCCAAAAGCGAAACAGGGCTGGTCATGCTTAGAAAAGACAGAGCAAGAGTGGAAAAAGCGGCAGGATTAAACTGTGCGCTTTTTCTTGATCGGGCGACATTTTATATAAAGGAAAAACTGATGGAAGAGGGGATACCTTTCGCAATAGAAGGTAGGCAGGTGTATCTTCCTTTCATAGGGTATTTACTCAGTAATGCAAATGACAGAGAACTGGCGCCGGTTCACCTGATTTCATTTTTGACACAGAAATTGCTTTTTGTGGCTATTTATGAAAGATGGAATGAAGTAAAAGTATCTGACGCTGCAGAAAGATTAGGAGTGTCAAGAATGTCCGTAAGCAGATGCTTCGATGAACTGGAATACCTGAACATTGACGTGTTAAGCATGAAAGGCAAATCAAGAGTAATCAGTATTTCGGGTGATTTGAAGCAGTTTTGGAACCAAAATGCAGAGATGTTGAGAAATCCTGTGATTCGAAGATATGTCCTTAGTGAGGATATAGGGCTTGGTAAAAAGGCAGGGATTTCTGCCTTATGTGAATATTCTCTCTTGTCTGATAATAATTATCCTACCTATGCAGTAACGAAGAAAGAAATAAAGGACAGCGGCGTAAAAATGGCAAGACAGGCAGGAACATCAGAAGAAATCGGCTGCGTTGTTTTGGAACTTGGCTATTTCATTGATCTTGATGGAAAGGGGATGCAGGATCCGTTAAGTGTTGCATTATCAATGACAGAGGAAGAACGAGAAGATGCACGAGTAGTCATCTCGATTAATGAGATGTTGGAGGAGTATGTATGGTCAAGGGATTAGATACATTTCGTAAGTGTTTTGCAGATTATGAAGATCAATATGTTCTGATTGGCGGAGCTGCCTGTGATGTTGTATTTGAAAGCAGTGAAGCAAATTTCAGGGCAACAAGAGATCTTGATATGGTTTTGATTATTGAGGCTCTAACGCCAGAGTTCGGCGAGAAGTTTTGGAAATTCATCGTAGCTGGAAAATATAGAAACAAAGCTACAAATGGCGGGAAGCCTCAATTTTACAGATTTGATAAGCCGGAAGATGATTCCTTTCCGAAAATGATCGAGTTGTTCTGCAGGACAGACTTTGAGCTTAAGAAGGCAGAAGGAATTACACCGGTTCATATCGATGATGAAATATCCAGTTTGTCGGCGATTCTTCTGGATGATGATTATTATAAAGTGCTTCTTGAGGGAAAGGTTGTAACACTAAAACCTCAAAATTTACGTTAATAGAAACCTCGCTAAATTAGGTTTCAAATCATAAATAGTTGTTCATATGGCATCATAATGATTTAAAAATCGATGTTTTCTTATGTTTTACATCTTCTGGATATTGATTTAGAGCTCTTTTTGGTGTATACTTATTACGTAATTTACGTTAATAAAAGAGGCATTATTATGAGTATTCCAGAAGAGATAAAGAAGCAAAGACCAACTCAGTTTGGAGCAGTAGAAATCAGACATATCGGCGGCCATTACTATACTTATCTGGTATCATCCCGCTGGGATGCAGAAAAGGGCAGACCGCAGAAAGTCACCGGTAAAAGTATCGGTAAG
>JALFLM010000084.1 GCA_022774705.1 Lachnospiraceae bacterium
GATCTAAGCATCAAGGGGAAACACGATGGAACAAATCGAACAGAAATTTCTGGATGGCGTGTTGCATCAGTTCTGCCCGCAGTGCGGCAGAGCTATTGTACAGAACCGGACAGGCACAGGAAATTCTGCTCCGATGCATGCCGCAGACTGTGGTGGAATCACCACCCGATGCCGGAACATTGGAAGTCCGTGCGCAAAGCCGTGTGCCCGGTCTGCGGGAAGGAATACAAGGCAGACAGAAAACGTCTGATGAATCACCTTCCCGGACACACAGCTTTCCGAACCCCGGAAGCACAGGAGAAGGCAAAACGTAAAGTACAGAATCAAACAAATCAAACTGCAGAAACAGAACGATAGGACACAATGTATCAGACAGTCAAGAAATCCATACCGATACTATGCTGCTTATGGAAGTAATCTTTCCGTAGAGCAGATGGCGCACCGGTGTCCAGATGCGAGAATGATCGGAGTGGCAGTGCTGAACGGTTGGAAATTGCAGTTCAAGCAGTTTGCTACTATCGAACCGGATGCCGCCTACAGCACACCGGTTCTTGTATGGGAAATCTCAGAACGGGATGAACGGAATCTGGATGTATATGAAGGTTACCCAACGTTGTATTACAAACAGAAAGTTCCGATCAAGGTATTCCGGATGGATAGTGGCGAACCGATGCTGGTTCATGCCATGGTTTATATCATGAATGACGGACACATATTGAAAGCACCGAGCCGGTATTATTACAATGTACTGGCAGCCGGCTACAAGGCATTTCATTTTCCAATGTATATTTTGGAACGGGCACTGGCTGAAAGTTTGGAGAAATGAGGGATGGATACCCCAAACATCAGCCCACTTTGTACGCAATAGGCACGGTCTCGGTGGACAATCATAAATAAGATATTATAAAACGAGGAAACGGAATCAACCAGATGATAATCCGTTTCCTCGCGGCTCCGTTTTGCGGGCAGGTTTTACATTGACAGCGGGGTTAATATTGCCGTCAATCGTTCCGTGTTCTTCTTCAAATGCTTTGATGTTTTCTCGGATTAAAACCACAATGTGGCTGGTTACACTGCGACTTTAGCAAAGCTGGGAGACGAAATCTGTACACAAAGATTCGGGAATGTAATGGTCTGACCCCCAACATCATCCGTGTTGGAATGAAACTGCTGATCCCGTAAGAGCAATTCATTGAGGAGTATGGCGCAGGCTGTACTCCTTTTCTAATGCAAATTAGGAGGACATTTGCAAACAGTGTGATTCTCAGCCATAAAGAATGCCACAGCAGCTGAGGTGAAATCAGGAATCGGCTCGAAGATGGGATGGGGCAAGCTGAAGTCCGGTGCCGGCTGGATCAGTCTGGATTATGCTGTGAGAGTTTAAAATATTCTGGAAATAGCTGCATGCCTGTGGGTTCTCTTTTGCGTACCTGCAGGCATAGCTTTTTTACAGGGCATTCTGTAATGGGGGTGGAAGATATGACAGAAGAACAAAAGAAACAGGTTACAGCTTTACGTCAACAGGGACTGGGTTATAAAAAGGTTGCTCAAATACTGGATATTTCTGTAGACAGTGTAAAGTATTATTGCCGAAAAAATGCATTAACAGGAAAGATTCAGCCGAAAACCGCAACGGAAGGCATCTGTTTGAAATGTGGAAAAAAACTGGTGCAGCCGGAAAAAAGGAAGAGAATCAAATTCTGCTGTAAGGAATGTCGTGAAAGCTGGTGGAGAGAGCATCGGAAAGATGTAAACCGCAAGTCAGCTGAACCGATTGTCTGCGCTCACTGCGGCAAAACAGTGCTGGCATATGCACATGAAAAACGAAAATATTGTTCGTTTGACTGCTATATCGAAGAGCGTTTCAGAGGTGGTGGAAGCAAGTGAGCAACGAAAGGAAGCATGACGATATGGTTTATCAGATGGCAATATCTGTGGCAAAAAATATGCTGAAAAATGGCATTGTGAATCTGGAAGAATATAACCGGATTGATACAATTCTGCTCAAAAAATATCGCCCATATTTGGGCAGCTTATTTTCGGATAATGCTTGATAAATATTTGGTTTAGAGTGATATATAGCAAAGAAAGGAGTGGTTTCATGCGAAATATAACCAAAATAGAGCCGAAAATGGTACAAATTCGCAGAAAGAAACAGGTCGCAGCATATGCTCGTGTTTCCATGGATACGGACAGATTGAGGCATTCTATTTCCGCTCAGATTAGCTGGTACAGCACCCTGATTCAGAAAAATACGGAATGGGAGTATGTCGGAGTTTATGCAGATTATGCGATCAGCGGAACAAACGCAGAAAAACGGAATGAATTTCAGCGGATGATTGCCGATTGTGAAGCAGGAAAAATTGACATTATCCTGACCAAATCCATCAGCCGATTTGCACGAAATACGGTTGATCTGTTAGAGACTGTTCGATATTTAAAGGATCTCGGTGTGGAAATACGCTTTGAAGAACAGAACATCAGCACGATGTCCGGTGACGGAGAACTGATGCTCAGTATTCTGGCATCCTTTGCACAGGAAGAGAGCCGGAGTATTTCAGAGAACTGTAAATGGGGAATTCGCAAGAGATTCCAGTCCGGTGAGATCGGTGTTGCCAACAAGCATATTCTCGGCTATCGGTACGATGAAGAACAGAAACAGTACGTTATCATACCGGATGAAGCAGAAGTTGTCAGACAGATATTTCAGATGTATCTTAATAGGCTGTCTCTCCGTGAAATATGCAGAAATTTGAACAATACCGGTCATCGGACGATAAATGGAAATCCATTTCAGGAAGCGGCTCTTGCCAGAATCATTTACAATGAAGTGTATGTCGGTGATATGAGGAGACAGAAAACCTATATGACTGATCCGATCACGAAGAAAAAGGTCAGAAATAATGGAGAACTGCCGCAGTACTATATCACGGATACGCACGAACCGATTTTAAACAGAGAGACATACGAAAAGGTACAGGAAGAACGCAAAAGACGGGACGCGTTGCTGAATCCAACGTATTGTTTCAGTAAAAAAATCAAATGCGGAACGTGCGGGAGATATTTTACACGAAGCAAAAAGAGAAAGACGGAGGCAATCTGGATCTGTCGGGCAAAGAAGGAACATGGAGTTACCTGTTCGAGTATGAATTTTGATGAAGGTATTCTGAAGAGCAGTTGCGCTGAAGCCCTTAATATGAATCATTTTGATGAAGAAGCATTCAAGGCTGAAATCCAGGAGATTACTGTGAAGGCAGACGGAAATCTTGCATTCCGATTTTTTGATGGCAGAAAAATAATTCAAAAAGTACTGCATTTAAATAAAAACAAGCATATCTTTACTTATACGAAAGCGTTTCATGAAAAAATACATTGTGCTGTTTGTGGCTGTCCTTATCATCATGTAAATTGCGCAGGAAAATTCTCTTACTGGTATTGCACGGGAAGTAAGAGAAAAAACATAGGATGCATAGGAAAATCAGTTTATACTGACTATCATCTGCGCCAGATTTCAGCATATGTAATGGATATGGATGATTTTAATGAAAAAATATTCAATGAGCAGATAGAAGAAATACTTGTGCTTGAAGACGGGAGTCTGGAGTATTACTTGAAAGACGGAGGCGTGAAGACATGGCAAAGAACGTAATCACAATACCGGCTACCATCAGCAAATATACAGTAAGTCCAATGCATGGCAGAAAAAAGAGAAAAGTTGCCGCCTATGCCCGTGTCAGCACTGACCATGAGGAACAGCAGTCCAGCTATGAAGCACAGGTAGATTATTATACCCATTATATTGAAAGCAGATCCGACTGGGAATTTGTAGCAGTATATGCAGATGAAGGCATCACCGGATGTAATACGAAAAAGAGAGATGGATTTAATCGCATGGTTGAGGACGCGCTTTCCGGACGGATTGACCTGATTATCACGAAATCCGTCAGCCGGTTTGCCAGAAACACGGTGGACAGCCTGACAACCATTCGCAAACTGAAAGAAAACGGAACCGAATGTTACTTTGAAAAGGAAAACATCTGGACATTTGATGGAAAAGGCGAACTATTGATAACAATCATGAGTTCACTTGCACAGGAGGAAAGCCGGAGTATTTCTGAAAACTGTACATGGGGACAACGGAAACGATTTTCAGACGGAAAAGTGACGGTGCCATTCGGACGTTTTTTGGGATATGACCGTGGAGAGAACGGGAATCTGGTTGTCAATGAGGAACAGGCAAAGATTGTACGGAAAATTTACGGAATGTTTCTGCAGGGACGGTCACCGTATACCATTGCCAGGCTGCTGACAGCAGAAGGCATACCATCACCGGGCGGCAAGCAAAAATGGTACGGCGGAACGGTCAGAAGCATTCTGACAAATGAAAAATACAAGGGAGATGCACTGCTTCAGAAAGTTTATACCACGGATTTCCTCACAAAGAAGAAAAAGAAGAATACAGGAGAAGTGCCGCAGTATTATGTAGAGGAAAATCACGAAGCAATCATTGAGCCGGAAACCTTTGATTTGGTGCAGGATCTTATGGCTGCGAGAAGTAAGAAAGAAAAACAGGTATGCAGTATGAATATTTTCTCCGGAAAGATCAAGTGTGGAATCTGCGGGGGCTGGTACGGCTCAAAGGTATGGCATTCCAATGATAAATACCGTAAGGTCGTATGGCGGTGTAATGACAAGTATGCAGACCGGAAAACCTGTACATCACCCAAGCTGGATGAAAAAGAAATTATGGAGTTGTTTCTGATCGCGATGAACCGGCTTGTGGATGAGAAGAAAGAAGTGCTGTCAACATATCAGGAAATTGCGAATCATTTGTATAAAACAGATGCATTGGAAAGCGAACAGACGAGTCTGAAGGAAGAACTCAGCATAGCAGCAGATCTGATTGATAATTGTGTTCAGGAAAATGCACATTCGGCTCTGGATCAGGAAGAATACAACAAACGGTATGACTCACTGGTTGAAAGATATACCGGCTTAAAAAACAGATATGATGAAGTAACAGAGCTTATCGTCCAGAAAAGAGCCGGACAGCAAAGAATGCGCTTGTTTCTGGAACAGCTGGAGCAGACAGAACGTATTTCGGAATTCGATGAAATGCTCTGGCTCAGCATGATAGATTATGTGACGGTCTACGGAAAAGAAGATATTCGATTTACATTCAAAAATGGAATGGAGATTGCAATATAAAACAGGTGAAGCCCTGCTGTTGGAGACTGGACGAATGTCTCTGACAGCAGGGCTTTTTTGTGTTGTATGAGCAGAAAGAATCTTTCTTGTGATATACGCAGAACGACCGGATCACTGTTGTGTGGAAAGGAAGGATGCACTGACATTTTGCTTCGACCAAAATTTCGGAGTATAAGACCAAAATGTCAGAGTTTGGGGCAAAATATCGGAGTATGAAGCAAAATTCCTGAGTATAAGGAAAAATGTCAGAATACACCGGCAAAATATCATTGTATCAAACGCATACGCTACATAGATGA
>JALFLM010000163.1 GCA_022774705.1 Lachnospiraceae bacterium
TTTCGGGAGGGCTACCTTTTCTCGCCATGCTTCCTCACGACCGTTGCCAGCCGCTTCGGTGACGATAGGCTACTGCTAATGGAATAACAGGTTCGGTCAGCGCCGAACAGTTTAATTACGCGACCTCGTGTCGCGCATAGGAAAAAGGGTTATGCGAAGAAATTAATGACTGTGATGTTGGAAGACGCCAAAGCAGAAGGCGTGAGTGTTATTGAATTAAAAGCAACAGAGGATGGATATTTACTTTACAAATCTGTTGGTTTTGAGGATGTCGTAGCCAAGTATCATAATATGAAAGTCGTGTTGCAGTTATTGATGTGGAGGTATCACATGGAAGAAAAAATAACCCTATGCGGAGACAATTGTATAGAGTGTCCAAGATACATTGCTCATAGTGAGGAAGAACTCCAGAAGGTGTCAGAACTATGGTACTGGGTAGATTGAATTCAACAACCTTGGTAAATTTCCTGAAAATACTTCACAGAACGAACGGAATCCAGTATAATCAAGAGTGTATGATTTACAGGTTATTGGTTTGACATGCCGTATTGTACAGAAAACAAATCAAAAGAGGAGTATTTTATGAGTAATAAAGCAAGCAGCGTAAATAATATTTACCAGCTGGACGGACGTGTTCCCATTGCAAAGGCAATTCCTTTTGGATTGCAGCATATTCTGGCAATGTTTGTCTCCAATTTGACGCCGATTACCATTATTGCGGCAGCCGGTGGGCTTTCTCAGGAAGAAATTGCAATTCTTCTGCAGAATGCCATGTTTGTTGCGGGGATTGCAACCCTGATTCAGCTGTATCCCCTATGGAAAATTGGTTCAGGCCTTCCCATTGTTATGGGCGTCAGCTTTACATTTGTAACGGTACTGAGTACCATCGCTGCCAATTATGGATATCCCACCGTCATGGGAGCAGTACTGGTCGGCGGTATTTTTGAAGGAACTCTGGGTCTTCTTGCAAAATACTGGAGGAAAATTATTTCTCCTATTGTTGCAGCATCTGTAGTTACGGCAATTGGTTTTTCCTTATTTACAGTCGGCGCCAGATCATTTGGCGGCGGCTATCATGAAGATTTTGGTTCTGCGCAGAATCTGATTCTTGGAACGATTACACTGATTGTATGCCTTGTGTGGAATTGTCTGGCGAAAGGTTATTTAAAGCAGCTTTCTGTTCTGGCAGGTCTGATTGCTGGCTATGTAATTGCCATTTTTATGGGAAAGGTAGATTTGTCAGTTATTTTTTCAGGAGGTCTGATTTCACTGCCGAAATTGCTTCCCTACATACCGGAATTTAATCCCGGCGCGATTTTTTCAGTTTGTATTATTTTCCTTGTATCAGCTGCTGAGACCATTGGAGATACATCGGCAATGGTAGC
Source organism: Lachnospiraceae bacterium (assembly GCA_022774705.1). GTDB lineage: Bacteria > Bacillota > Clostridia > Lachnospirales > Lachnospiraceae > TWA4. The sequence continues at coordinate 1,386 of JALFLM010000163.1, forward strand.
TTCCGGCTTGAACAGAGAGATTTCCGAAAGGGAAATTTCAGGTTCTCTGGGATGCGACGGATTTACATCAGCTGTCTCTTCTCTATTCGGCTGTGCTCCTGTAACATCATTTTCACAGAATGTAGGCTTGATTGCTATGACAAAGGTTGTTAATCGCTTTACAATCATGACAGGTGCAGCGTGCATGATCATAGCCGGCTTACTGCCTCCCGTAGGCAATTTCTTTGCATCACTCCCTGACTCCGTACTGGGCGGATGTACAATTATGATGTTTGGCACCATTCTTACATCAGGTATGCAGATGGTTGCAAAGGCAGGATTTTCACAGAGGAACATTACCATTGCGGCACTTTCCTTATCCATTGGAATCGGATTTACGGCAGCCAGCGAGATCGATCTGTGGGCAATTTTTCCTGCCATGGTTCAGTCTGTATTTTCTGCAAATGTAGTAGCCGTTGTATTTGTAGCAGCGGTTTTACTGAATCTGATTTTGCCGGAGAATATGGAAGTAGGTGAAATCAAAGCAGAATAATCAACATAAAAGGATGACATTGAAAGGTGCCGGATTATATACCGGCACCTTTTTTGGCGATCAGAATTGACACGGGAGGACCTTGAAATCAGTGTCAGCAAACGATCTCACAACCCTGTCAGATCAGTCCGGCCATCTGCGGCAAAGCCATACTGATTGCCGGTATATATGTTACCAGCAGCAGTCCGGCCAGGATTGCCGCATAGTACATGAGCATGTACGGTATGGCCTGGGCAAGTGTTGTCTTTCCGACTTTTATTGCAACAAATAAGGTATTGCCAACCGGAGGTGTAATGTTGCCGATACACAGATTGTAAGTCAGCATCAGACCAAAATGCACCGGACTCATGCCAAATCCTGTTACGATTGGCAGGAACAAAGGAGTAAAAATCAGAATTGCCGGTGTTACATCCATAAAAGTTCCTGCAAGCAGCAGAATTACATTCATGATCAGAAGCAGGATGTACTTATTGCTTGTTATGCCCAGCAGAACTGCGGATATCGCCTGTGGAATCTGCGTAAATGCCATAACCCAGCTGAGAATGTTGGATACACCGATCAGAAATACAATCATACCACTCATTTTTGCACTGTCAATCAGAATCTGTATAAAGGATTTCCAGGTAATACTTTTGTAGAGAATACCCAGAATCAAAGCATATACAACGGCAATGGCAGAACCTTCTGTTGCGGTGAAAATGCCTCCTACAATGCCGCCGATTACGACAACGATCAGGGAAAGAGAAGGTAATGCCTCCAGTGTTGCTTTTCCCAGATTGCCAAAGCTGAAGGATCCTTCCGTTCCTTTATAGCCTTTCTTTTTTGCAATAATCATTGCAACTACGATACAGCAGACTGCCCAGATAATTCCCGGAATATAACCGGCAAGGAATAATGCCGCAACCGATGTACCGCCGGATACCAGTGAATAGGTAATCAGAGCATTGGAGGGAGGAATCAGCAGACCGGAAGGAGCTGAAGCACCATTGGTCGCTGCGCAGAGCGCTTTATCATATCCCAGTTCTTCCTCTCCCTGAGAAACCATGTTGCCCACAGCTGCTGCAGCAGCCGATGCAGAACCGGAAATGGCACCAAACAATGCGTTGGCTCCAACATTGGTTACCAGCAGAGAACCGGGAAGTTTACCCAGAATCGCATTTACAAAATTTACCAGCCGTTTGGCGATACCTCCCTGATTCATCAGATTTCCGGCCAGAATGAAAAACGGAATCGCAGTCAAACTGAATTTACTCATACCGACAAAAGTTCTCTGTGCTGCTGTTACAACGGAAACATTAATCGGTACAGTCTGAAGAATGGCAACCAGAGAAGAGATACCAATTGCATAGGAAATCGGAACGCCGATTACAAGCAGGATAACCAGTACTATAAGAATAATTAATAACGCTTTAATTGCCACTTCTATACCTCCTTATTCCGGCAGATATCTGCTATATTTAAGACTGTGTAAATCATATTCAGCACCCCGCATAAAGGCATTACGATATAGAAAATACCGATGGGCACACCCAGAGAGGAGGTAAGCTGGCCCATAGCCAGCGAAGTAATTTTCATACCGCCGTAAACCAGAATGATTACGGAGAATAAAAATGCAATTACTTCCGCCAGAATCAGGAAAAATTTCTGTGCCCTAACTCCCATTTTTTCCACAACTACCGGAATATTCATATGTCCTCGTTCTCCGGTAACCAGAGAAGCACCGATCAGGGCCATCCATCCAAACAGGTAGGAAACCAGCTCCTCTGACCAGGGGGAAGGGTTCTGTAAAATATATCTGGTAAATACCTGCCAGCAGGTAAGCACTACCATGGCAAGAAAAGATACACCTGCCAGTACATTCAGCAGTTTGTTCAGCAAATCTCTAATCATCTCCATCATCTTCCCTCCTGTTCTGCATACAAGGCATTGTATTCCTGAATTGCATCATAGATCGGCTGGATATCCGGATTATTTTCCAATACAGATTCATGAAGCGGCCTGCAGGCTTCTACAAAAGGTTCCTGATCAGGATAACTGAAAATAACACCCTGTTCAGTTTCCGCTTTGTTTTTTGCCGCTTCTACAGCTTCGGTCCATTTTTCCCGCTCCACCTGATTGACAATTTTAAAGCCTTCTTCAAAAACAGCCCGTTCGTCCTCCGGTAAATTCTGAAGGAATGCATAATTTCCAATCAAAATATCCGGTACCATCTGATGCATATCATAGGAATAATATTTACAGACATCTCCATGACCGTTGTTGGTCAGTGCAAGCTCATTGTTTTCTGCGCCGTCAATGATTTTGGACTGCAGTGCTGTATATACATCACCGAAGCCCATAGGTGTTGCCGAACCACCTAAAAGACGCATCATCTCAACATTGGTGGGAGACTGCTGGACGCGGATTTTCAAACCTTTTAAATCGGCAGGACTTTCAATCGGTTTGGAAACCGTGTAGAAATTTCTTGTCCCTGCGTCCAGCCAGGTAACTGCTTCAAATCCTGCCTTCGATGTGGTTTTAAATAACTGATCGGTAATTACCGTATCATCCATGACTGCATGATAAGCCTCCGCATTGGCAAATAAATACGGAAGATTGAAGATTTCATAGTTTTTGTTGAAGGTTTCAAGAATTGCATTACTTGCTACACAAAAATCGATTGCTCCTGTCTGGGTCAGCTGAACCATATCCGTCTGAGAACCCAGAAGTTCGCTTGGATATACTTCCACATCATACTGATCTCCCAACTGCTCCTCGATATATTCCCCGAATGCAGTTAATGCAATATGTGTAGGATGGTCACTGGACTGATTATGTCCAATTCTGACAATGGTTTTTGCAGAATCCTGATTACTGCCGCAGCCGGTCAGAACCGTAACCGAAACCGCTGTTACAAGAACAATCTGCAGCATTTTTTTGAAAAAATTCATATTAAACTCCTTTGCATTTTTCATTTCACAGACTACATACCGCTTTCAGACTTTATAGATTCCCCAATATCTATATTTATATATTTCCCTCCTTCCACGGCTGCATACCCCTGGCTGAATACGATTATGTGAGTCTTTTCGTTTGCGGTTGACAAAATCTTAACGTGAAAAAATGCAAAAGGACATTGTTAATTTTGTGATGCAGTTTGCAAAAGCTGTTATTATGCTGTAAAAAGCGGCATATTTCAGCCGCTTTTTCATGTTATTGCAATATGTGTCTGCCTTTATTTCTTTCAAGATTCCGCAGCTGTATCGCCTGAAAATCTTTAGGAGAAATGCCATATTCTTTTTTAAAGGCCCGGTAAAAGCTGGAATAATCCCCAAATCCGTAATTCAGATAGACCTCCGAAATACTGACATTACTCATGATTGCCTCCCTGCAGGCAGCCAGCCTTTTTTTAATAATATACTGATGCACTGACAGGCCAAAATTGTCTTTGAAAATATGGGAAATATGATATTTGCTTACATAAAACTGCCGCGCAAGCTGTTCCAGCGTCAGAGGCTCGTCCAGATGCTCCTCAATATAAATCAGTAAATTCTGATACAGGGAACTTTCTTCGTGCTGACTGGATGGATGGTTCTTCTCATAGATCATTCGATTCATCATAAGAACCAGATCCTGTACACAGATGGAAATATGAGCGGTACGGCCAAACCGTTCCGTTTTCATCTCTTCGATGAGTCTGAGAACCATGGACTGCAGACTGTTAAACGGCATCTCCTCCACATGAAACACAAACACATTACTGTTTTTGCTGTACTCCATAATATAGGTGTAATCCGGCGACAAATCATGCAGATAGGTAAAAAAATCCCTGCTGATCCAGAACACAAAACGCCGGTAAGGCAGATCGTGATTGTGAATAATTGCCCGATGCATCTGATGCGGAGGAATCAGAATGATATCGCCATATTTCAGCGGATGTACGTTATTACCGGTCTGCATGCTGACATTTCCTTCCAGAAACATGTAGAATTCATAATAATCATGATCATGAATATCCACCCGGCTCAGAGAATGATCATTATAGTAATAAATTTCAAAATCTCTGGAAATCATATATTGTCGCGTACTGAACGCAGTCTGGAGATTTTTTTTCATTGACTCACCTCTTTATTAAATCTGAAAATTAATTTAAAAATAACGAAAATCTTTTATATTTATTATCACGATAACACATATTCGCAACTTTTGCAATGTACGAAGCAAATTGCTCAATGGTCATTATTACTCATAAACCCTATAATTGTCGCAACGAAACTGTCAACTAGCACAAAACATGTGCAAAACCAGGAAACCAAATGAACAAACAGGAAAGGAAAAGAAAAAGATGGAAATGACATTACGTTGGTATGGTTCAGAATTTGACACAGTTACTTTGCAGCAGATCCGCCAGATTCCCGGTGTCCATGGTGTAATTACTACATTATATGATACCGCACCCGGTGAAGTATGGAGCAGAGAACGTATCCGCGCCATGAAGGATGAAGTAGAAACAGCCGGCCTGAAGGTTGCCGGAATCGAAAGTGTTAACGTGCACGATGCCATCAAAACCGGTGCACCGGACAGAGATCAGTACATTGACAATTACATCGAAACCCTGAAAAATCTGGGTGAAGAAGATATTCATCTGGTTTGCTACAATTTCATGCCCGTTTTTGACTGGACAAGAACCGAACTGGCCCGTATCCGTCCGGACGGTTCTACCGTTCTGGCTTACACGCAGGAAGCCGTTGACGCATTGAATCCGGAAAAAATGTTCGAATCCATTTCCGGTGACATGAACGGAACCGTTATGCCCGGCTGGGAACCCGAACGTATGGCGCATGTAAAAGAACTGTTTGAAATGTACAGGGATATTGATGATGAAAAACTGTTCAATAATCTGAAATATTTTCTGGAGCGGATCATGCCCGTATGTGACAGGTATGATATCAACATGGCCATTCATCCCGATGATCCCGCATGGAGTGTATTTGGTCTGCCCCGTATCATCATCAACAAAGAAAATATCCTTCGCATGACAAAGATGGTGGACAACCCGCACAATGGTGTTACCTTCTGCTCCGGCTCCTATGGCACCAATCCGGAAAATGATCTGCCTGACATGATCCGTTCCCTGAAAGGACGAATTCATTTTGCGCATGTACGCAACCTGAAATTCAACACACCTACTGATTTTGAGGAAGCTGCCCATCTGTCCTCAGACGGTTCTTTTGATATGTACGAAATCGTAAAAGCACTGTATGACATCGGATTTAACGGCCCCATCCGTCCCGATCACGGACGTATGATCTGGGGAGAAGTTGCAATGCCCGGCTACGGCCTCTATGACCGTGCATTAGGCGCCGCCTATATTAATGGACTTTGGGAAGCAATCGAGAAAGGAGCACGCTGATTATGAAATTAAACAATGCAGGTCTGAAAAACCGTTCTCAATGGGAACAGAAGGGCTATAAGCTTCCCGCATTTGACCGGGAAGCTGTAACAGCAAATACAAAAGAAAACCCTTTCTGGGTGCACTTTGGTGCAGGCAATATCTTCCGGGCTTTTCAGGCAAATGTGGTCCAGAACCTGTTAAATGACGGTGTTCTTGACAGAGGACTGGTGGTTGCAGAAGGCTTTGATTATGAAATTATCGAAAAAATGAACCGCCCTCATGACGATTACACCATTCTGGTGACTTTGAAATCAGACGGCAGTGTAGAAAAAACAGTGGTAGGAAGCGTTGTGGAATCTCTGACCGTCGACTCTGACAATGCTGCCGATTTCAATCGTTTAATGGAAATCTTCCGGAAAGATTCCCTGCAGATGGCCAGCTTCACCATTACCGAAAAGGGCTACAGTCTGGTAAACGGTAAAGGCGAGCTGCTTCCCTCCATTGTAAATGATTTTGCAAACGGACCGGAAAAACCGGAAAGCTATATCGGCAAGGTAGCAGCTTTACTGTACACCAGATATCAGGCCGGTGAAAAACCGATCGCCATGGTCAGCATGGACAACTGCTCTCACAACGGAACCAAACTGTATGAAGCAGTTTCCGCTTTCGCAGAAAAATGGTCTGAAAACGGTCTGACAGAAAAAGGCTTTAAAAATTACATCAATAATCCTGCAAAAGTATCCTTTCCCTGGTCCATGATCGATAAGATCACACCCCGCCCCAATGCATCCGTAGAAGCAATTCTGAAACAGGACGGTGTGGAAGAACTGGAACCGGTGATTACCTCCAGAAATACTTACGCAGCACCCTTTGTCAATACAGAAGAATGCGAATATCTGGTCATTGAAGATGCATTTCCCAACGGAAGACCTCAGCTGGAAAAAGGCGGCCTGATCTTCACTGCCCGGGAAACAGTTGATAAAGTGGAAAAAATGAAGGTATGTACCTGCCTGAATCCTCTTCATACAGCCCTGGCTGTATTCGGCTGCCTGCTGGGCCACGATCTTATCGCCAATGAAATGAAAGACGATGTTCTGAGAAGGCTGGTAAACCGAATCGGTTATGAGGAAGGACTTCCCGTAGTAATCAACCCCGGAATTCTGGACCCGAAAGAATTTCTGGATACCGTGCTGAATGTGCGCATTCCCAATCCGTTTATGCCCGATACGCCCCAGAGAATTGCTACCGATACTTCCCAGAAGCTGGCAATCCGATTCGGTGAAACCATTAAAGCCTATGAAAAATCTTCCGATCTGAATACGGAAGATTTGAAATGCATCCCTCTGGTATTTGCCGGATGGCTGCGCTATCTCATGGGTATTGATGATAATGGAAAAGAATTTACATTAAGTCCCGACCCGCTGCTGGATGCATTAGCGCCTTACATTGCAGATTTCAGACTGGGAGAACCCTGTTCAACAGAAAGCAGGTTGGAGCCTGTTCTGAAAAACGAAGCCATCTTCGGTGTCAATCTGTATGATGTGGGCATGGCAGGTTCTGTATGCCGGTATCTGGAAGAAATGCTTGCCGGTCCCGGAGCTGTTCGCAAAACGCTGGAAAAATATGTGTAAGCAACCCAGGAAAGGATATAAACATGAATCAGATTATTGAACAATTCAAAAAAATCGGAATTATTCCCGTTGTCGTACTGAATGATGCCAAAGATGCTCTGCCGTTGGGCAAAGCACTCTGCGACGGCGGCCTTCCCTGTGCCGAAGTGACCTTCCGCACCGAAGCCGCGGAAGAATCCATCCGCCTGATGGCAGAGGCATATCCAAAGCTTCTGGTAGGTGCCGGTACAGTACTGACCAGAGAGCAGGTGGACCGCGCAGTCAATGCAGGCGCCAGATTCATCGTAAGCCCCGGATTGAATCCCTCTATTGTAACCTACTGCCAGGAAAAAGGCATTCCCGTACTACCCGGTGTCATTACCCCCAGTGAAATCGCACAGGCACTGGAGCTGGGACTGGAGGTTGTGAAATTTTTCCCTGCAGAACCTGCAGGCGGACTGAAAATGATTCAGGCCATGGGTGCAGCCTATACAACCCTGAAATTCATGCCCACCGGCGGAATCAATGCGCAGAACGTAAAAGATTATTTGAAATCCAACAAAATCATTGCCTGCGGCGGAAGCTGGATGGTAAAAGGAGAGATGATTGACGAAGGTCGTTTTGACGAAATCATATCCCTGTGCCGGGAAGCAGCTGCCATAGTAAAAGACATCAGAGGATAAGTGCCATGGAACAGAAAAAATATGATTTGTTAACCCTGGGAGAACTTCTCCTGAGACTGTCACCGCCCGGTAATGACCGGATTTCAACCTGCAATGTTTTTGAAAAAAATCTCGGCGGAGCAGAGCTGAATGTGGCTGCCGGTGTCTCTCTCCTGGGGCTGCACACAGGTATGATTTCCCGTATCCCGGCAAACAGCATGGGTGAATATGCGAAACGACAGATTCTCTCCTACGGCATCAGCGACCGGTATCTGGCCTGGGATTCCACCCCGGAAGCCAGACTGGGTCTTTACTACTATGAATACGGAGCTGCTCCCAGAAAACCGCAGGTGGTATACGACCGGAAAAACACCTCCATGACACGAATGCAGCTGTCGGATTTTGGCCCGGATCTTTATGATTCCACCCGCTGTTTCCATACTTCCGGAATTACTCTGGCATTAAATGAAAACTGCAGGCGGGTTGGCATGGAGATGATCAAAGCTTTCAAGGAACATGGAGCCCTGATTTCCTTCGATGTCAATTTCCGAGGAAACCTGTGGACCGGTAAAGAAGCAAGAGAATGTATCGAACAGATTCTGCCTTATGTGGATATTTTCTTCTGCTCTGAAAGTACGGCACAACTGACTTTTGAGAAAAAAGGCGATGTAAAATCAATCATGAAAAGCTTTACAGAAGAATACCCTGTTTCTGTAGTGGCATCTACCCGGCGGACGGTTCACAGCCCCAAAACACACAGTTTTACGTCCATTATCTATGACGCAAAAACCGATACTTATTATCAGGAAGAGCCTTACAACAATATTGAAGTCGTTGACCGCATCGGAAGCGGCGATGCTTATGTAGCCGGCGCCCTCTACGGACTTCTCTGCAGGAAGGGAAGCTGCAGCAAGGCAGTTAAGTTCGGAAATGCTTACAGCGCAGCTAAAAATACAATACCCGGTGATCTGTCCTCCATGAATCTGCAGGATATCCGGGACATTATTGAGGATCACGAAAATACCGGTTATCAAAGTGAGATGAAACGTTAGGAGAAATGTAAGGAGGAATGTAATGAAAGAGTTTATGAACGAAGATTTTCTGCTGTCAAATGAAACGGCGCGGACACTTTATCATGACCATGCCGAAAACGTACCGATTATTGATTTTCACAATCATCTGAACACCAGGGCAATTTATGAAGATCTTTGCTATGATAATATGACTGAGGTATGGCTTGGCGGTGATCATTACAAATGGCGTGCCATGCGCGCCTGGGGTGTACCTGAACGCCTGATTACCGGCGACGGCGCACCTTATGACAAATTTATGGCCTGGGCGGAAACCATTCAGAATTCCATCGGAAACCCTGTATATCACTGGAATCATCTGGAGCTGCAGAGATATTTTGGAATCAAAGAGCCTTTCCGCCCGGAAACTGCAGATAAAATCTGGGAGGAATGCAGCGCAAAACTGAAAACTCCGGAATATTCTGTCAGAAATCTTCTCAGAATGCAGAATGTGGAGGTTCTCTGCACCACAGATGATCCGGCAGATACTCTGGAATATCACAAAAAACTGAAAAAAGACAATTTCGATATCGCAGTTTATCCCACGTTCCGCCCGGAAAAAGCAATCGGCATTGAAAAAGAAGGCTTTGCAGCTTACATGGAACAGCTTGGAAAAGCGGCAGACATGACGTTGAATAGCGCCGAAGATGTGCTGAATGCTCTGAAAAAACGGCTTACCTTCTTCATGGAAACCGGCTGCCGTGTAACGGACCACAGCCTGGAAAACAGTTTCTATCTTCCCGCCTCCACTGAAGAGGTCAACGCTGTTTTCCGGAAACGTATGGCCGGAGGCGTATTAACCGCGGAAGAATGTGCCGGATATCACGGCTGGATGTTAACAGAACTGGGCCGCGAATACTCCAGACGCGGACTGGTTATGCAGCTTCACATCGGGGCACTGCGCAACAACTCTACCCGGCTCTTCAGAGCACTGGGGGCCGATATCGGTGTTGACAGCATGAATGATTTCAATTATGCACCCCAGCTGTCTGCTCTTCTGGATGCCATGGACCGGACCAATGAGCTTCCCAGAACCGTATTATACTACCTGAATCCAAGAGACGCCGATATGCTGGCCTCCATGGCAGGAAATTACCAGAGCAATGACCAGGGAATCCGCGGAAAAATTCAGCTGGGCAGTGCGTGGTGGTTCTGCGATCACAAAACCGGAATGGAAAAGCAAATGCAGGCCCTTTCCAACGCAGGGTTGATTTCCACCTTCATCGGTATGCTGACCGATTCCAGAAGCTTCCTCTCCTTCCCCAGACATGAGTATTTCCGCAGAATTCTCTGCAATCAGATCGGAACGCTGGTGGAAAACGGAGAATACCCTGCAGATATGAACTATCTGGGCAAAATGATTGAGAACATCTGCTGCAATAACGCTAAAACATATTTTGAGTTTTAACATTTTTTCCATATGCCAGGCAGAAAGCCCCTTTTATCTGAATATCCGGATAAAAGGGGCTTTCTGCCGCACTGGTCGGCACTTTTCGGATTCTTTCGGATAACCTTTACACACTTTTTCCCGTACAGAATCGGTTTCTTTCCTCAAGCACTTCCCATGCATCATACAGCATTTTTTCCGTAATCTCATACGGATAATGCTTCACATCCGACATGGATGGCACCCTCGTAATGGTTTCTTTGAATTCTTCCTCCGAAATATCAATCTGCTCAATGGATACCGGCAGGCCAATGCTGCGGTTGAATTCAAATATTTTCTCAAATTCTTCTTTCTGTCCATCGCACAAAAGCGCAAACAGGACACCAAACCCCACTACTTCTCCATGGAAATGCTTCTTTTCAATCACCGGATCACCGATTCCCGCCCACATATACTGTACCGGAGCATGCGCGATGATTTCCGTATCAATAAAGGCATGCATCACCGGACGTACAAAAAAGTGAGGCTTCAAAAAGGTACCATCCTCATTATACATGATGGAAACAGATGTGGTTGCCGCACAGTTGGATGCAATTGTGGGAAAGGAAAAAACCGGCTTATCATCATCAATACACAGACATTTACAGGTATCGACCGCTTTTCCGCCTCCCACTGCAAATACCATATCCGCTTTCTGATAAACGTCCAGATTTCTCAGCAGTTCCACCGCAGCATAGGTGCAGTCATGACCATAGATTTCCACACCAATCACTTCAAGAGACGAGCCTTCAATGGCTCTCCGAATCTTATCTTCTGCCGCCTGCAGCGCTTTTTTACCGCCAATCATAAGCACAGTTCGGCCATAATCTGAGCATACATTAACAATTTTGGAATAACTTTTGTCTCCAATGGAATAACTCGGAAGGTGCATTTCATAATTTTCAAGTCTCATTCTCAGATCCCCCGTCTTATTTATTTCTATTTCATAAATGTTTTCTATCAAACCCCGTGACCGCCATATGTATAATATATGGAATCAGAATAACCGGAATTTCAAGGTAAGCCAGAAAACTGTAGGCTTTCTGCACCAGCGTAAGCAGACCGAACTGAGCGATACCAAAATCGATCAGGCAGCATAGAAACGCAATCACAATCGTTTTCATTCCGGGCCTTCCGGCTGCAGCTTCTTTCTTCCTTTCCTCTTCCGTGGTAATGCGGACACTTACTCTGCGAACCATGGCCGCTACCATATTTACCGCTGTGGATACTGCTCCCAGAATAATCAGCACAGAAACAAGCGGAAGCATAAAGGACGCACCAACACCTTTCTGAACCATAAACAACGTGGGAACACTCTGCTGTGCAAGATCCGGCTCACTGCAGATCGTAAGAAGGCCTGCTGCAACCAGCACCATCATCAGCGAATTGATAACAAATCCAATCCCCATACTTCTTTTCGCTTCCTTCGGTTCGGAGAATGTCTCCGCATGCTGTACAAACACCGCAATATTGATCAGCTGAAATGTACCGTACAGAAATGCAGAATATAAAGCCTTTCCAAATGAAACCGGCTGCGATGACATCTGCGTCAGAGAATTCGAAATTCTGTCTGCCCCCGATAATAATATTGGGAATATACACAATCAGCAGTCCGGCGATAATCACAACAGACAATACAGAAGCCACTCTGCGGACCAGTTTCGATCCGAATATGGAGACAACAAAGATAAAAACACCGATGATCACCGTGCACACAGGATAAGAAAGTCCCGTCACTGCTTCCAGTGTGGCACCTCCTGTGGCAAAGGCAACAGCCGGAGCCAGACACATGGTTACCAGATAGATTACTTCAAATAAATTGGAAAAAACAGGCGCAAATCTGCCGTAAAATGCATCGTTATAAAAAGCTTTAAAATAATTGGAGTAATATTAAGAAGTGATTAAAACAAGTTCAACCCCCCGTGAAAATGCAAACAGGCACTTTCCAAACCACTTACGGATTTGGAAAGTGTCAAAAAAGAAGTACAGACATTGGATGGAAACAACCAATCCCTTCTCGGGGAGAATCGTTGTAATCTGTCCGAATGCGCCGTCAGCACGATAGGATCCCGGATACGGACTGATCCAGAACTGATAGCCATATCCTACATGCCAGGGATCTGCAGATGGCTCGAAGGTAAATTTCGGGG
>JALFLM010000196.1 GCA_022774705.1 Lachnospiraceae bacterium
ACTGCTACTTTTATTTTAAGAAAAACTGAAATTTTATCGTATCGTGGGCTAGCCGTCGCGTTAGCGACTTGGTACAATGCTTTTTGTTGATGATTTGACAGTGCCTGCTCTTTTGGGGCGGTCTGATTATACTTATACAAAGGAGAGTTGTGATGATTTTTACAGGCTATGAGGTACTGTGGCTGTTTTTTGCCTGCTCTTTTCTGGGGTGGGTTCTGGAAACTGTCATGGCTGCTGTGAAGCAGAAGCGTTTTGTTAACAGAGGTCTGGTTAATGCACCGTTCTGTGTTCTTTACGGTGTGGGTGCTGTTCTGATTACCGTAGTGTGTCAGGAACTGACGGGTTTCTGGCTGTTTGCATATTCTGTTATCCTTGCGACGCTGCTGGAATGGACGGCGGGTCATCTGATTGAAAAAATGTACCATGAAAGATGGTGGGATTATTCCGGTATTCCGTGGAATCTGGACGGATATATCTGTGCTCCTGCATCAGTTTTATGGGGTGTTCTGGCGTTTGTTATGATGAAATGGGGGAATCCTTTTCTGGTGGGGCTGTTTCATCTGATTCCGGAACTGCCCCGGATCATTCTGGTGTCGGGCCTGCTGGTCCTGCTGGGACTTGATATGGCTGCTACGCTGATCATTATGTCGGGCAGGAGCAGGCGGATACAGCAGTGGGAAGCAGTGGATTCCTGGCTGACCGGCATCAGTTCCCGGCTGGGTAAAAAGATTTATTCCCGTGTGGATATGCGTATCAGACGGGCTTATCCTGAAGCGCAGGTGGAGAAAGCAGGCGAGCCTGTAACCGGTGTATTTGCATATGGATGCAGCTTCCATAAGCTGATCTGGCTGTTTATGATCGGCGCCTTTCTCGGAGATATTACGGAAACCATTTTCTGCCGGGTAACGGCAGGTGTCTGGATGAGCCGGAGCAGTGTGGTCTGGGGGCCGTTCAGCATTGTCTGGGGCTTCGCCATTGCGGCGGCAACAGCTCTGCTTTACAAATACCGGGATCGTTCCGATGCCTTTCTGTTTCTTACAGGCACTTTTCTCGGGGGCGCTTATGAATATTTCTGCAGCGTACTGTCAGAGCTGGTTTTCGGAAAGGTGTTCTGGGATTACAGTGAGCTGCCTTTCAATCTGGGCGGACGTATCAATCTGCTGTACTGTTTCTTCTGGGGAATCGCGGCGGTAGTCTGGATCAAACTGCTGTATCCTGTATTTTCTTCCCTGATAGAAAAAGTACCCGTCAGGGCAGGTAAAATCTTTACTTGGGTTATGATCGTTTTCATGTGCTGCAATATGGCTGTTTCAGGACTGGCTCTGATCCGCAGTGATCAGCGTGCCCATGGAATTGAGGCAGAGCATGGCTGGCAGAAAACCATGGACGCCAGATATGATGATGAAACACTGGAGCGGATCTATCCCAATGCACTGACGGTGGAGTGAAGCAGAGTCGGAAAGACATTTGTATTATTTGGAAAGGAATGTGAAAATTGAGTGCTTATTTTTGGGTGGGGGCAGGCGGAGCCCTTGGTGCGGTGTTTCGATATGCCTTGAGTACGGTTACAGTGAAATCTGATTTTCCGTTTATGACGTTTGCTGCCAACCTGATCGGTGCGGTACTGATCGGCTTCATTGTGGGACTGGCATCAGGGACAAAGCTTCGTTCTGACTGGGTATTGTTTTTGAAAACCGGTTTCTGCGGAGGTTTTACAACGTTTTCCACTTTTTCTCTGGAAACACTGACATTGCTGGAACGGAAATGTTACGTGACCGGCGGCTGCTATGCGGCATGCAGTCTGATATGCTGTATTGTCGGTGTCTGGCTTGGAAAATGCATTGCCGGTCTGGCTGTGGGGGCATGATGCTCCTGCAGACAGGAATAGAACAGACAAAGAATATACAATAAATACATAAAAAATCACCCTTCGGGGTGATTTTTTATGTACTGAATATGTCTGATGCCCATGGTTTTCAGTCATCTTTTTTACAGATCCGTGTACTGTCACGGAACATGATCTTCACAGGAAGGTAAACGATGGAATCCTCGATCTTTTTCCCTGAAATCAGACTGAACAGGATGTCCAGCGCTGTTTCTGCTTTCTTTCTGATATCCTGATGGACGGTAGTCAGCTGAGGATTGGAAAATCCTGCATAGGAATTGTTATCAAAACCGCATACGGAGAAATCCTCCGGTACCCGCATCCCCTGTCTGGTCAGATACCCGATAATGGAGAATGCAAACTGATCGCTGGTGCAGAAAAGCACGTAGTTCTGACCGGCATAGGGAAACAGCTGATTCAATTTGCTGTAGCTTTTTTCATCCAGCGGATCGACATAAATGATGTCGGGGATACCGGGGCGGCTGCAGGGAAGGTGATATTCCCTGAGGACGTCACGGACTCCATCTATACGTTCCTGGGAGGATCCCCCCTGAACATCGGCATCATCTGTCACGGGACTGATATTTTTAAAACCACGGGAAATCAGATATCTGCCCATGAGACGTCCGGCTTCCGTATCATCCAGTTTCACGTGATGTCCTTCCTTTAGTTCCTCGGGGCTGCCGTAGGTGTCGATGCCTACAATGGGGCAGTCAGCAACAGCGGAAAGCTTCTTGAAGTTTTTACAGGAAAAAGTAATGGTGATAATACCCGCCACATTCCAGGACATGGCAGTGGAGGTGATATCACGGTTCTCTTTATTGATATACAGCATCATATAGTAGCCGGCGTTGGAGATGATCTCCTCCATCACGCCCACGATATAGCCGAAAAACGGATCGCTGAGATAGGTCAGGGAATACTTCCTGGTCAGATGTGCAACAACAAGAATAATGCGGGACTTTCCTTTGGTCAGGGATTCCAGTCCCATGCGCGGTACATAATTGTAATCTCTCAGAGCCTTCTGTATCCGTTCAACATTTTCCTTCGACACTTTATTGGTACGACCATGGATGACATTGGCCACGGTGGTGGGGCTCACGTTCATCATTTCAGCAATTTCTTTAATCGTAATCATAAGAAAATCTCCGTTGGTATCATAGCGTCAAATTCATTTGACGCTTTTATCATATAATAAAATATTGGTTAAAAAAAAGCAAGTGAAATGTCAATAAAAAGTCAAATGTCCTAAAAAAATATGTAAAATGCGCCGGAAAACCAACAATCTGGAAAAATATATAAAAGATGCACTAGATTAGAATGATAAATTATATATTTTAATGGTTTTGTTCAAAACTTATTTACATCACATCAATATTGTGTTATTCTTGCATCATCAAATGCATCGAAACGTTGAAAAAAGATGCAAAAAAATGTAGGTGTTACACAACACCGGAAAAGGAGGACAAACATGAAAAGAAAAACTATTGCAGTGCTTCTTGCGGCAACCATGGTGCTTGGTTTGACGGCATGTGGCGGAGGCGCATCTGACGGCGGTTCCGAGACCAAGGCAGACGGCGGTGCATCCGGCTCCAAGTCAGGCGATACCATCCGCCTTGTTAACGGTAAGATCGAGATTGATGCGCAGCTGAAGAAACTGGCTGAGATGTACAAGGAAGAGACCGGCGTTACCGTTGAGATCGAATCCATGGGCGGCGGCATCGATATCCAGGGTACCCTGAAAGGCTACTATCAGGGCGACAACATGCCTGATATCTTTGTTAACGGCGGTGCTGCAGACTACAGGAACTGGGAAGGCATGCTGGTTGACATGAGCGATCAGAAATGGGTATCTGACACAGACGCTGCATATGTGAATGATGAGGGTACAATTGGCTTCCCTTACACAACAGAAGCTGTTGGTCTGGCTTACAATGCAGATATCCTTGAAAAAGCAGGCATCGATCCCACAACACTGACCGGCCCTTCCAAGATTGAAGAAGCGTTCAAGACTCTTGATTCCAAGAAAGATGAACTTGGTCTGACAGCAGTAGTTGGCTACTGTGCAGAAGCTGCCAGCCTGTACTGGTCAACCGGTAACCACTTATTTGCAAACTACCTTGATGCAGGTCTTGACCGTGATGACACAACCTACATCGATATGCTGAATGACGGCGGCAAGCTGGACGATGCACGTCTGACAGATTTTGCTAAATTTGTCGGCATCCTGAATCAGTATTCAGATCCCGCTCTGCTGGTATCCGGTACATATGATCAGCAGATCCTGAACTTTGCATCCGGCAAGTATGCATTTGTTACACAGGGTTCATGGATCGGCGCAACCATGACAGGTGATGATGCTGCTGCATACAAAGAAGCAGGCAACTTCAAGGTTGGCATGATTCCTTATGCTTTCCAGGACGGCATTGATACCATCCTTACCAACTCTCCTTCCTGGTGGTCCGTATTCAAGGATGGCAACACAGAAGCTGCACTGGCTTTCCTGCAGTGGATGTCAGAAGATACTGCTCAGCAGGTGCTGGTTGAAGAAGCCGGCTTCATCAGCCCCTTCAAGTCCTGCAAGTATATTGCATCCGATCCTTTTGCTCAGACTCTGTCCGATTACATGGCAGCAGGCAAGACCTCTGCATGGCACTGGCTGAACATGAAGGAAGGCTATGCTCAGAACTTTACCGGTCAGGTATTTGCTGACTACGCAGCAGGCAATCTGGATACAGACGGTTTTGTTAAGACATACAAGCAGGTTACAGAAGCTTGCTACGCACAGTAATTTCTGAAGATTCACATAGTTATTTGTCAATTTTAAATCACTGTTTTTAAACCACTGATATAAGGTGGGCGGCGGTCATTGCCGTCGCTCGCCTTTTTTACAAAAAAGAGAGGACTGGAACAATGGCTGAAGACTCAAAAAGCAGAAAATTATTGTCAGTTGTTCTTTTGGCTGCCGGTGTGGCTGCTCTGATTGCGGCATTGTATCTGGATTTTACCGGCAGTGATGCTTCTTTCAGAGGCCCGTTGCTGGTACTTGGCGCAATCACAGCTTTAATCGGCTTGTATTTATTCCCTACAATTGAACATCATCGCACAATTATCAATATTATCTTCCTGTTCCCGCTGCTGTTCACATTTGCGGTTACAGTAATTATCCCCCTGATTCTGGGTATCGGTTACTCATTCACTGACTGGAATGGCATCAAATTCAACGGATTTGTCGGATTATCCAACTACACTACCATGTTTAAGGATCCGGCGTTCTTATGGTCTGTTTTAATCACATTCCTGTTCGTAATCTTTAATATGATTTTTGTCAATGTGGTTGGTTTTACACTGGCTCTTCTGTGTACTTCCAAATTAAAAGGCGTAGGTTTCTTCCGTGCAGCTTACTTCCTGCCCAACCTGATCGGCGGTATCGTACTTGGCTACATCTGGCAGTTCGTATTCAACAACGTTCTGGTTCAGATTACAAAGAGCTGGGGCATGCAGAACTCGGTTCTGTCCGGCACGAACACGGCTTTTGCAGCGATCATCGTTGTATATATCTGGCAGTATGCAGGTTATATCATGCTGATCTACGTTACAGGTCTTACTACGATTCCGAAAGATGTTCTGGAAGCTTCACAGATTGACGGTGCCAATGCAATTACTACTTTGTTCAAGATAAAGATTCCCATGATTGCTTCGACCTTTACAATCTGTACATTCCTGACCCTGACATCAGCATTCAAACAGTTCGATGTCAACATGGCATTGACCAACGGTACCGGTTCTGTTGCGGACTTTATGGGTTCCTATCTGACCAACGGAACACAGATGCTGGCACTGAACATTTACAATACGGCTATTTCCAAGAACAATTATGCACTTGGTCAGGCAAAAGCCGTACTGTTCTTTATCATTCTGGCCTGTGTATCCATTCTTCAGGTTAGAGTATCCAATAAGAAGGAGGTGGAGATGTAATGGAAATGAAAAAATCAAGAAAGATGATTCTGACCATTCTTGCTGTCATCGTAGCAGTTTACACCCTGTTCCCCTTCTATCTGGTTGTTATGAATACGTTTAAGAATGCCAACAGCATCGTAGCCAACCCGGTAGGTTTTGAGGGAATCAGCGTATCACAGCTGATGACAAACCTTACATCTGTTATCAACAACTCAAACTTTAACTTCTGGTATGCCTTTGGTACATCTGCAATTATTACCATTATCTCTCTGATTCTGCTGGCTCTGTTCGGCGGCATGGCTGCATGGGTTATCTGCCGCAACAAGACAAAATGGTCCACAGCAATCTACATGGTATTTATTGCTTCCATGATCATTCCCTTCCAGGTAGTTATGCTTCCTCTGATTTCCACCTTCCGTGATGTGGGTAAATTTGTGGGTATCTCCATGCTGCAGTCCATTCCCGGTATCGTATTTGCCTACTGCGGATTCGGCGGCGCCATGACCGTATTTATCCTGACCGGTTTCATCAAGGGTATTCCCTATGAACTGGAAGAAGCAGCGGCGATCGACGGATGCTCTCCTGAAGGTACATTCTTCCGGATCATCTTCCCTCTGCTTACACCGGTTATCACGACCGTAACCATTCTGAACGGGATGTGGATCTGGAACGACTACCTGCTTCCTTCCCTGATGCTGGGACAGAACGGTAAAATTAAGACTCTGCCCGTTGCGGTACAGGCTTTCGTAGGATCCTATGTAAAACAGTGGGATCTGATTCTGGCGGCTGCGCTGCTGGCAATTATTCCCATGATCATTATCTTCCTGGTTGCTCAGAAGCAGATCATGAACGGTATGGTTGAGGGTGCTATTAAGTAATAACGACTTTTTTGACCGGGGGCGTCGTAGCTGGCGACGCTCCTTTTCTGTAAAACAGATGCCTGGTCTTCTTTGAAAGGTGACGAATATGGATTTATTTGATGTAAATGGACCGCTGATGAATGCTTTGCGGAAACTGGCAAACATTTTTTTATGCAATGTAATGTTTTGTCTCCTTTCGCTGCCGGTATTTACCATCGGCGCATCCCTGACGGCATTGTTTACCTGCATGCAGGCGATTCTTGCCAATGATGAGGATGATGTCATTGCCAAACAGTTCTGGAGAGCATTCAAACAGAATTTCGGACAGGCTGCGATGCTGTGGCTGTTCTGCCTTGCGGCCTTTGCTTTTCTGGGACTCTACTATATGATCGTTTCACGGATCGGCGGCATGGTCGGCAAATTGTACCTCATCAGCTTTTTTATGATGTGCCTTCTTTTTCTGTTTGGTTTTCAGTATCTTTTTCCGCTGCAGGCCAGATATAAGAACAAGGTGAAATATACGATAAAAAATGCATGGCTTCTCAGTATTGCAGCATTTCCCTGGACGCTTCTGAGCATTGCTCTGGTGGTGGGAGCCGTTTATCTTTCCTTTTTTATGGATCCGAACGGCGCCAATACGGCGGTATTTCTGTGGGGAGTGCTGGGCTTCGGTATCGTTGCCTATCTGAACAGCATTATTTTTCAGAAGGCATTTAAACTGATCGACCCTGAAAAGCTGGAACCGGAGCGTCATACAGCTCCCGCAGAGGCGATTTTTATCGATGAGGAGCATATGCCCGACGACAGGTCCTGAGCCGGATAAGATTCGGAAGAAAGAAGAAAACAGGTCAAAATATTATATGAAATATCAAGAAACTATCGTTGAATATGGTCAAAATAAGTGTTATCCTATATTCAGATGGCAATCGTAAATTGCAATATGTCCGTAGATTGACAATTGGAGGAAAGTAATATGGCTTCGATTAGTTTTAAGAATGTAACAAAGATTTATGATGGCGCAACATCACCGGTCGTTCCCAATCTGAATCTGGAGATCAAGGATAAGGAATTTGTTATTCTGGTTGGTCCCTCCGGATGTGGTAAATCAACGACCCTGCGTATGATTGCAGGTCTGGAATCCATCTCGGAAGGCGAGCTGTACATCGGCGACAGACTGATTAACAAGATTCCCCCCAAGGATCGTGACATCGCCATGGTTTTCCAGAACTATGCTCTGTATCCCCATATGAATGTATATAAGAATATTGCGTTTGGTCTGAATCTCCGTAAAGTGGACAAGGATGAGATCGACCGCCGTGTACATGATGCAGCAAAGATCCTTGACCTGGAGCATCTGCTGAACCGTAAGCCCAAGGAACTGTCCGGAGGCCAGAGACAGCGTGTGGCTTTAGGACGTGCCATGGTTCGTCAGCCTTCCGTATTCCTTCTGGATGAGCCTCTGTCCAACCTGGATGCAAAGCTTCGTGCGTCCATGAGAACAGAGATCGCACGTCTGCATCAGAGACTTGATACCACATTTGTATATGTAACACATGATCAGACAGAGGCCATGACCATGGGTGACCGCATCGTTGTTATGAAAGATGGTGTGATCCAGCAGTATGATACACCTCAGGTTCTGTATGATACACCTGTCAATCTGTTTGTTGCAGGATTCATCGGCAGCCCTCAGATGAACTTCATGGATGCGGCAATCGAGAAAGAGAACAATCAGATTTATGCAGTTCTGGGACAGGATAAGCTGGCTGTTCCGAAGTTCAAATGGGATGCCCTTGCACCTTATGTGGGCAAACATGTAACCATGGGCTTCCGTCCGGAAGATTTCTTCATTGGCGATAAGGTGGCTGCCGGCAATTCGATGTCTGCGCAGATGACATTCAGCGAACTGCTGGGTGCCGACTACAACCTGTATATGTATGTCAATGACAACAGAATTACTGTCAAGATTCCTGCTACAGCAGAACAGCCTGCCAGCGGTCCTCTGAAGCTGGGTGCTGATATGGACAAAGCACATTTCTTTGATAAGGAAAGCCAGAAGGCAATCTGTCATTAATGGAATACTCAGATAAACTCTGTTCGATAGAGCTGGAAGCCCCGGATGAATGCATTTCGGGGCTTCTTTGTATTCTGCGCGCCGATCGGATCTGTCTCGATGAAGGGGAGATGTACTCCTTTCCAGAGCGGCAGGGCTGCTGGTATCTGTTTGCTCTGGAGAAGGGCAATGTGCAGATGACGCATAATGGCGGGCATGTTAATCTGAAAAGCGGCAATGCAGCGGCATTTTCAGCAGCTGACAGTGTCACTGTGTTTCCTTCGGCAGGCGCAAACCTGTATATGCTTTGTCTGCAGGGGAGTGCGGCGGATACACTGCTGAACGCTGCTGCGAAAAAGGGAGGACTTTTCTTTCCGTCCGGCGGTTACCGGGTGACGGTTCTGTATACCGCTCTGCTTACGGAATGGGAACATCATGGAAAAGTGCCGGGGGTTACGGCTTCGGCGGCTGCTTATCAGATGCTGACGGGCTTGTACGGAACAGGCGTTCCTTCCGGAGACAGCAGAAAGCAGATGCCGAAGGTTGTGGCAGATGCCATACGGATCATGCAGCAGGATTTTGCATTTCTGGACGGGATCGGAGATCTGGCGGATCGTCTGGAGGTCAGCCAGGAATACCTGACACGGACGTTTGGCAGGCACGTGGGACTTCCGCCGGGAAAGTATCTGAACCAGCTGAAGATCGAGTATGCCAAACTGCTGCTGCGTCAGGGGAGACATTCGGTTTCCTTTGTAGCAGATGCCTGCGGCTTTGCCAACGGCAACTATTTTGCAAGGGTCTTCCGGAATATGACAGGATTAAGTCCGGCACAGTATATGAAAAACTACAGAGACCAGGCAGCAGCGGAAGATCCCATGCTGGATCCGTTTTATGTGCTTTAGATTTCCGCATCTGTTCAGAATCGGAAACGGATTATTCCGCGAATATGGGTTCGATAACCGCCCGGAAGTACCGGTCCAGTTCTTCCGGGGGCTGCTTTTTTCTCCCTTTCAGCCACCACTGAACCATCTCTACAAAACTTCCGGAAATGTGGTTTATGAGAAAATCGTCCGGAAGCGCCGGGTTGGAACGGCCTTCCCTGCTCAGCAGCTGCACCCGGATCAGTTCATTCAGACTGTCCTTGAAATAGCGAAGGAAGATTTCACTGCTTTCACAGGACAGCAGTCCCAGAATGTTGCTGTCATTTTCCTGAAGATGCTGGAGAAGGTGGCAGAAAACCGATTCCGGCGCATTGCCGTCGGAGTACAGGCCGTGGGTGTGGGTGCAGTCCATGGCGCTGTCGATAATGTGCCCGAATAATTCCTCACACAGTTCTTTCAGCAGATCATCCTTTGTCTCAAAGTGAGCATAGAAAGTGCTCCGTCCAATATCCGCCCTGTCGATAATTTCCTGTACCGTAATATTGTTGTAACTTTTCTCACCCAGCAGGGTGATGAATGCCTGAAAAACAGCTTTTCTTGTTTTCTGCTGCCGTCTGTCCATAATAGTCTCCTTATCTCCGGACAAAACTGCCCGAATGTTCCGTAACTTACATACCTGCGTATCTGATTCTTGTTTTTCACAGGGAATCCGATACAATAAATAAATATAACGAACAAAATGTTTGATAACAGATAAATTGTACGCTAAGAACGACATTGTGTCAAGGATGAACCTGTATGTTCCGGATCAGACAGATGATCTGCAGGCAGAAGGTTCTGATCATGAACTTCTGGTATCAGCAGGAATGAGGTGAGGGTATGTTAAAAAAAATCAATGATATTCTGGCGGGGATTCCCATGACGGCGGTGGCGGGAGTTTTTCTGGTGCTGAGCTTTGTCCTGCCCCGCATCGGGGTGGAACTGCCGGTGGATCCGGCCTGGGTTACGGTGGTGATCAGCGGGATCCCGCTTTTGTATCTGGCGGTGTGGCGTGTGATCCACAATCCGGGAATCAGTAAGATTTCCTCCGCGCTGCTGATTACTATTGCCATGTTTGCAGCTATTGCCATCGGCGATCTGTTTGCAGCCGGTGAGGTGGTTTTCATCATGGCAATCGGAGCGATTCTGGAGGATATGACCACGGAGCGGGCAAGAAAAGGATTGAAACAGCTGATCAGTCTGGCACCGGTGCAGGGCCGTAAGATAGAAAACGGTCAGGAGATGATGATTCCGGTGCAGGAAATCCGGTCCGGGGATCTGCTGCGGATTCTGCCGGGGGAAACGGTTCCTGTGGACGGCGTGATTGTAAGCGGAGAAACCTCTGTAGATCAGTCTGTTATGACAGGAGAATCCCTGCCGGTGGATAAAAGCGTGGGAGAAGAGGTTTTCTGCGGTACCGTCAATCGCTTCGGAGTGGTGGATATCCGGGCAACGAAGGTGGGACAGGACAGTTCTCTTCAGAAGCTGATCCGCATGGTGCAGGAGGCAGAGGAGAAAAAAGCTCCCATGGCAAGAATTGCAGATAAAGCCGCCAGCTTCCTGGTACCTGTGGCTCTGCTGATTGCAGTGGCTGCCGGTCTGGTTACCGGCAATATTGTCCGCGCCGTTACGGTGCTGGTGGTATTCTGTCCCTGTGCGCTGGTACTGGCAACGCCTACCGCTGTTATGGCGTCCATCGGGCAGGCCACAAAACATGGTGTTATCATCAAATCCGGGGAAGCACTGGAAAAAATGGGTAAAGTGGATACCATCGCTTTCGACAAAACGGGTACTTTGACCCGGGGGTGTCTGGAAGTAAGCGACATCCTGACTTTTGACAGCAGCCTCAGTGAAAATGAGCTTCTGCGGCTGGCAGCTTCTGCGGAATCCCGCAGCGAGCACCCTCTGGGAAAAGCCATTACAGCCTGTGCAGGGAGCCGGTCTGCAGAGCTGGTGGAACCGGAATCTTTTCATATGGATGCGGGAAAAGGTGTCTGCGCGCAGGTATCGGGGCGGATGCTTTACTGCGGCAGTGAAAAATATCTGGCAGAACATGGAATCTTCCCGGATGAGGGTGTGAAAAAACAGCTGGAAAGGCTCCGCTCTGAAGGAAAAGCTTCTATATTAATTGCAGAAAAATTGTCAGTAAAAGAAAGGGCAGGAAGAGAGCCGGCAGCAGCCGGCGGCCGCTGTATCGGCGTCATCGCCATGTCGGATGTTCTCCGGGAGGAAGCCGCGGATATGATCCGCAGTTTACACAGTCTGCATACAGATGCGGTGCTGCTGACCGGTGACAGCAGGCAGACCGCGGACTGGTTTGCAAAACGTGTAGGAATCAACGAGGTGCATGCGGAGCTTCTGCCTGAAGAAAAGGTAGCCCTGATCGAAAAAATGCAGGCAGAAGGCAGGACAGTGTGCATGATCGGCGACGGTGTCAACGATGCCCCCGCTCTGAAAACCGCAGGAGTGGGAGCAGCTATGGGCAGTATGGGAAGCGATATTGCAGTGGAAGCCGCAGATATCGCTCTCATGAGTGACGATCTTTCACAGATTACCTATCTGAAACGTCTTGCACGTGAAACAGTGAAAACCATCAGATTCAGCATTACGCTGTCCATGTGCATCAATTTTTTAGCGGTTACCTGCTCGGTTCTGGGACTTCTGACACCTACAACCGGTGCGCTGGTACATAATGCAGGTTCCTGTCTGGTGGTGCTGATTGCTGCACTGCTGTATGACCGGAAATTTGAGGTAACAGTGCAGACTTCTGTCGGGGAAATGTCAGCAGCAGACGTGTAATCCTATTGCTTTTCAGGTAACGGCTCTGCAGAGTTCTGGTATCTGCCGGGCCGTTACGGCTTCTGCTTTTCTTTTCCCTCTTCAATCTGTGAAATACCGTTGTAGAAATACTGACAGTCCTCTTCCCATTGCTGATATTCTGCATTCCTGCGGAAATCAGTCATGGAATGATTTTCTGCCAGATATTGCCCCAGATATCCGGTTGCCAAACTGGCTCCATAGTAATTCAGATGGGTTCCGCCGTCGCGGGTATCATTTTTCCAGTTCATATTCATTGCTTCCAGCGCATCAGAAGTATTCATATCAAGAAATTCCAGCTGATTCCGGCTGCAGAATTCCTCTGTCAGTTCATGGCGTTTGTATCCCCAGTCAGATGTTGAAGGCAGTGCGGTGATAATCAGCTGAGCGCCGTTTTCTTTGCACAGCTTTTCGATTTTCAGAACCTGTTTCTCAACAATGGGGCTGAGGACATCGTCCGAAGAAGACTTCTTCATATAGGTTTTGCCCTTTTTACTGGACTTTGCTTTAAAATTCACAAAATAGCCCTTTGTTACAGAGTGAGTGGCCTGCATCAGGTCGCGGAAGGAATACTTAAACAGTTTTGTCAGCGTACTGTGATAGGAAATCAGCGGGCAGATGGAGGCCAGACCGGATTTTACCCGGCTGTTCAGGTTCTCTGTCAAAGTAGTATTGCGGAAAAAGAAGCTGGCTTCCAGAATGACCACGGAGGGAGACTGTTTTTTGAATATTTTCTTCAGGTACAGTTCGGCATCGAAGGGATCAACAGCAGGTTCCCCCCAGGCGTAGCCGGTAATGCCGTAATCTTTCCAGAGCTGCATGGGAATGATGCCGCTGCGGACGTTGCTGTTGCCGATGGCAACCAGATCAACGGTGTTTTTTGGCTCATCAAAGATGGCCCGGGCGTTGGTGTCAGCCATGGGATTGGGATTTTGCAGCGTGATCAGGGACAGCCAGGACAGCGTTTCCAGAAGCATGCTCAGAATCAGGCAGAACAGCAGTACCTTTACCGGTCTTCCGTGTTTTTTCAAAAGTGTATTTTTATTGGTTGTTTGAGTCATGTCATTTGCTCCTGTTCATTGATCATACAAAGTTCATACTAAAATTGGGCATAGATGAAATCCACCGCTCCGTATCCGGGACCGTAGGCACCTGCTGCCGCCAGAATGCAGACCGCTGCCAGATAAACACACCAGCGAACCGGCAGTGGAGAGCCACCGATGGTTTTGCGGATTCCGATTCCTTTTTCCTGCAGAATTCCGATGATGATTACAAGAAGAAGGAACGCGGCGAACATGGACCATTCCACAATGCCGATGCGGTGTCCCAGCAGAGCCTGCATAAAAGGCTCTTCTCCTGCAGGACCGTTATGAAGGATGGAAAAAATCATATCCTTTGCCTTTGTAAGGGTATCAGCACGGAAAATCAGCATGCCCAGATTGACAAGGCAGAATGTACGCAGGATCTGGAAACCGTGATAAATGCGGCTTTCCCGGCTGATGGACAGCACTCCCGTGATTTTTACAAACAGGGGTTCAAACAGCATGCCCAGAACAACAATCATGTAATAGTACAGACCGTAGAAAATATATTTCCATTCCGCGCCGTGCCAGATGCCGTTGCCGAACCATACGGCAAACAGCGCCGCGATCATGGGCAGGCAGGATGCATAGTAGGGATTCATGTATTTTCTGGTTTGCTTCGTCAGGTTCTGGAAAGGATGGCTGATGGAAATCGGATAGAAAATGTAGTCTCTCAGCCAGCTGCCCAGCGTGATATGCCACCGTCTCCAGAATTCATTGACGCTTCTGGAAAAGAAGGGTCTGCGGAAGTTCTGCTCCAGCCGGATACCGAACAGCTGGGCACTGCCGGTAACCATATCCATGCATCCCGAGAATTCCATATAAATCTGGTACGTATAGCAGCATACCCCCAGAATAATGATGGGAGACGGAAGCTTTTCAAAGGAACCGAACACGTATCTGACATAAATACTGAGTCTGTCCGCAATGAGAACTTTTTTCAGAAGCCCCCAGAGAATCAGCTGAAGTCCTTCGCAAAATGTCTCATAACAGAAAGCATGCCCTTCTTCCAGCTGTTTTCCCAGCTGATTGTAGCGGGAAATCGGCCCCTCCACAATGACGGGAAAAAAGAAAAGAAAAAGGAGCAGCTTCAGGTAGTTTCTCTGGGCCTGACAGGTTCCCCGGGAAATGTCGATGATGTAGCTGGCGGCTGACAGTGTATAAAAGGAGACACCAAGGGGCATCATCAGGTGAAAAACGGGAATCTGAGAGGCAATCTGCAGTCTATCCAGCAGAATATTCAGGTTTCCGCAGAAGAAATTCAGGTATTTCACGGAAAAAAGAATCGCAAACAACAGAATACAGGAAAAAACGAGAACGTGCCGTTTCTTTTTTTCTGTCTGTTTTTTCAGCTGTTTCCGTTCTTCTTTGGGCAGTCCTTTTTTCTGCTCCTGAAAAGACAGCTGGATTTTATCAAGGCAAAGACCGGTCACATATACCAGAAGGGTGGTGGCCAGAAGAATTAAAATTCGTCCGCCGCAGGAAAGAAGGTAAAATGCGGTACTGAAGACCAGCAGCGCCGTCCATCGCAGCCGCAGCGGCAGCAGGTAATACAGCGCCGCTGCAGCAGGTAAAAAAATTACCACAAAAAACCAGTCATTATACTGCATGGATTATTCATCCTCCTCGATTCTTTGAACCATGTCATAAATCGCTTCTGCAGAGCTGAAATTTTCGGGAATTATGTAGGGAAGAGTGATTTCGATATCGAAGGCATCATTCAGTTCGCCTGTCAGCAGCATGATTTCCATAGAGGTAAGGATCTGACGGTTTACCAGATCTTTTTCTGTTGTAAAATCAACACCGGGTTTCAGATTGCTTAAAATTTTAATTACTGTTTCCATATTTTTTTCTCCTGTCTGTAGTATATGTTTTCTTTTTGTATTATTTTATATATTCTCTTTCTGTATCAGTTCGAGGAAATACCTGCGGTCGGTTTTTCCGTTGGCATTGCGGGGCATCTGCCGTACCTTTTCAATCTTCTGGGGGCACATGTAGGGGGGAAGCTTTTCGCGGAGCTGCCTGCCGATTTCCTCCGGTTTTCCCTTGCCCTGGTAAAAGATAAGAATCCGGTCCGATGCCGCATCGTAGATGCATACACTGCTGTCTACCTGTTTCAGAGAACTGCAGGCTGTTTCAATCTCTCCGGGTTCGATACGGTATCCCATATGTTTGATTTGGAAATCCCGCCGTCCGATGTAGATGATCTCGCCGCGTTCGTTGCAGCGGACCAGATCACCGGTACGGTAAACTGTTTCCGGAAATGCCTGCTGAAGAGGATTCTGTACGAAAGCATCCGCTGTTTTCTCAGGATTGTTGTAGTAACCTGAAGCCAGGAATGATCCGCGGACGTAAAGCTCGCCGGTTTCTCCGGTTTCTGCCGGACGGCCGTCTTCGGTCACAATAAAAGAATCACAGTTATTGCAGGAATGGCCGATTGGAAGGGATTCATCATCTGCGAAATTCCGGTCCACCGTATACCAGGTACAGATATCTGTTGTCTCCGTGGGACCGAACAGGTTGCTGAAGCTGGCTTCGGGAAGATACTTTTTCCAGTAGTTCAGGTATTTGACCGGCATAACTTCACCTGCGAACATGATTTTTTTCAGATGAAGCGGCATCTTCCAGGCAAAAGCATCCCATGTGGTGATAATCCCCAGTGCGGAAGGTACCCAGTAAATGGTGTTGATCTCATATTCATTCAGGTAATCGATCAGCATGGCAGGGAAAGAGAAATACTGCCGGGGAATGATCTGCAGTCTGGCGCCGGTAAAAAGCGTACCGAACAGATCCGTCACCGACATACTGAAATAAAACGGGGTCTGACTGCCGAATACGATCGTATCATCGATATGGAAGGTTTCGATCACCCATCTGATATAGGTAATAACAGCTCGGTGATTGATAACAACCCCCTTGGGAGTACCGGTGGATCCTGAAGTGTACAGTACATATAAAACATCTGTGTCGATGCTCCTGCGGCGAATCCGGTTAAGCTCCGTGGTGTTTTCGGAAATCTGCAGTGCATCTTCCAGCAGAATAACCGGTACATCCAGCTTTCCGGCAGCATCCAGATGGCTGCGGTCAGTCAGAACAGCTGCAGGCTTCAGCGTATCAAAAATCAGCCGGATCCGGTCCGCAGGCTGGGAAGTGTCAAGGACCGCATAAAAGCAGCCGCTGTAAACGACCCCCATCATGGCTGCAGCGCAGGCCGGTGTCTTATCCAGATAGACAGCCACAGGCTTCTGGAAAGCATGAAGCTCTGACCACAGAAAACTTCCGATCTGACGGGACTGATGGAGAAACTCCTCACAGGTCAGCGATCCGTTGGGGTCGGAAATCAGGATCTTCTGCGGATGTCCGGACAATGCGGCTTCCATAAATTCAAGTACATTTTTCATTGAAATGCACCTCCTGAAAATTAATCTGTGAACAGCAGAAAGACAGAAAAATGCCCTTTGCTGAAAAACAGCATATCGGGCATTTCTTAACAGTTCCTTAAGTCGGAGAAGAATTAAAAGAATCTTATACACCGTATGAAAAAAATTAATCGCTTTTTAATAAATGTAAGAAAAATGACATCATGTGTCCTGAGTGCAAAAACAGTATCCGCGCCCCCACTCTGTACGGATATAGCGGGGAGTTCCGGGATCGTCTTCAATTTTCATGCGAAGCTTGCGGATATGTACCATGACCGTATTGCTGCAGGAATGGTCAAAGGGCTCATTCCATATGGTTTCATACAGGTTGCGGATGGAAAAGATTTTTCTGCGGTGCTGTATGAAAAGCTTTAACATTCTATATTCAATGTCCGGCAGCTCAATGCGTTCGCCGCGGCGGAAAACTTCGTTGAACTGCTGGCTGACTCTCAGATCTCCGGCAATCAGCCAGTTTTCACAACTGCGCTGGGGTTCACCCAGATAGACCCGGTAGCGGCGCAGAAGAGAAGCGGCACGAAGCAGCAGTTCCCCGGGCTCAAAGGGTTTGACCAGATCATCATCCCCTCCCGCAAGAAAGGCCTCTTCCTTATGGGAAAGAGAATCATCAGATAAAAGAAACAGAACAGGCACATTGCAGCTGCAGTCCCGGCGGATCTGGCGGCAGACCTCAAAACCATCAGGAAGCATATCATCCAGAATAATAAGAGACGGTTCCTTCAATAGTAATTCCAGCGTCTCCGCGCCGCACCCGGCACAAAGCACATGATAACCTGCATCCTTCATCAGCGGACACAGCAGGGAGCAGAGAGCGGTATCATCCGAAGCAAAAAGAATTTTAGTCATTTGAATCACAGCAGAACACCTCAGATATAGTGTGGTATGGTTCATTATATCACAGCTATAAGGAAATTACAGCTGTGTATATTGACAGAAATATCGGGAGATGTTATCATAAAGATACAAAACCATGTTTCCAGTGGACTTTTTAAGAAACAGTTCTTTTTCGCCACGTAATTGCAGATTCGGCAATTAGGTGTTTTTTTATGTGTACGGACCCTTTGCTGTTGTCTGCAAAATCATGCAGGAGGGATTTGATTTTATGAAGTATGATGTTATTATTATCGGAGCCGGCCCCGGAGGTATTTTTTCTGCCTATGAACTGCTGCAGAAGAAGGATAATCTGAGTATTGCGGTTTTTGACAGCGGTTATTCTCTGGAAAAAAGACGCTGTCCCATTGACGGTGAGAAGGTTAAGAACTGCATCAAGTGTAAGACCTGTGCCATTATGAGC
Organism: Lachnospiraceae bacterium; assembly: GCA_022774705.1. Lineage (GTDB taxonomy): Bacteria > Bacillota > Clostridia > Lachnospirales > Lachnospiraceae > TWA4. The sequence continues at coordinate 18,309 of JALFLM010000196.1, forward strand.
GGTTTTGGCGGGGCAGGTGCTTTTTCTGACGGCAAGTATAATATTACCAATGATTTCGGCGGTACTCTTTATGAATATATCGGCCGGACCAAAGCAATCGAGCTGATGAAATATGTGGATGAGATCAATGTATCCCACGGCGGACAGGATACGAAGCTCTATTCCACTGCGGGAACACAGTTTAAAAAGCTGTGCCTTCAGAACAAGCTGAGACTTCTGGATGCTTCGGTACGTCATCTGGGGACTGATATCAATTATGTGGTTCTGGAGAATATTTATAATGAACTGAAACCCCGGGTGGATTTTCATTTTCAGACACCTGTGGAACGGATCGAAGTGTTTGAGGACGGCTATCGTGTGATCTGCAGGGATGAGTCCTTTGAATGTGGAAAATGTATCGTGTCTGTAGGCAGAAGCGGCAGCAAGTGGATGGAAAAGGTGTGTAAAGAGCTGGATATTCCCACAAAATCCAACCGGGTGGATATCGGTGTCCGCGTGGAACTGCCGGCGGTGATTTTTTCTCATCTGACTGATGAGCTTTATGAAAGCAAAATCGTGTACCGGACCGAAAAATTTGAAGATAATGTGCGTACTTTCTGTATGAATCCCTACGGCATGGTTGTTAATGAGAATACCAACGGCATTGTGACAGTGAACGGCCACAGCTACGAGGGAAAAGAAAAAAGAACGGAGAATACCAATTTTGCTCTGCTGGTAGCCAAGCATTTTTCTGATCCTTTCAAGGACAGCAACGGCTATGGAGAAAGCATTGCCCGCCTGTCCAACATGCTTGGCGGCGGCGTTATCGTTCAGCGTTTCGGAGATCTGGTAAGGGGAAGACGTACCAATGAAAAACGGCTTGAAGAGAGTACCGTAACGCCCACACTGGCTGCAACACCGGGGGACCTGAGCCTTGTGCTTCCCAAACGGATTCTGGACGGTATTATTGAGATGATCTATGCGCTGGATAAAATCGCTCCCGGTACTGCCAATGATGATACGCTGCTGTACGGTGTGGAAGTCAAGTTCTACAATATGGAGGTGGATATCGACAATCATCTGGAAACCAGATACAAAGGTCTGTATATCATCGGAGACGGCAGCGGTGTCACCCATTCTCTTTCCCATGCTTCCGCCAGCGGGGTTTACGTGGCACGCCGCATTGCAGAAGAAATGGCATAAAACACCGGGTGGAAATAAATGTAACTGTTCAGACTTCTGCCGCGCAGGTTGACTCCTCAGGCAGCATGAAGTTCTGAACAGTACATGGAGAAAACTACGAGATATCAGGAGGGTGCGATGGAAACACGGGAAGTATTGTCAAAATTGAAAAATGGTGAAATTTCCATAGATGAGGCCGAACAGTTTTTCCGGAGACAGCCTTTTGAAGAAATGGGATATGCCAAGCTGGATATGCACCGCAGGGTGCGGTCGGGATTTGCCGAGGTGATCTACTGCAGCGGGAAAGCAGATGAACATCTGCTGCATATCTTTGAGAAGCTGTATGAACAGGATGGAGAGGTGTTCGGAACCAGGGCATCTGAACATCAGTACGAACTGATCCGGGAGCGATTTCCCCAGGTTCAGTATGATCCTGTATCGCGGATCCTCAAAATTACCGGAAAGGATAAAAAGCTGGAGGGCAGAATCGCCGTATGTACCGCGGGGACGGCGGATATTCCCGTGGCAGAGGAAGCTGCCCAGACAGCGGAGTATTTCGGAACCCGGGTGGAACGGATCTACGATGTGGGTGTCAGCGGAATTCACCGGCTGCTGTCCAGGCTGGATGTGATTCAGGAGGCCAACTGTGTGGTTGCCGTGGCCGGTATGGAGGGAGCCCTTGCCAGTGTGCTGGGAGGCCTGGTGGATAAACCGGTGATCGCGGTGCCGACCTCTGTGGGTTACGGCGCAAGTCTCAACGGTCTGTCCGCGCTGCTGACCATGATCAATTCCTGTGCCAACGGAATCGCTGTGGTCAATATTGACAACGGTTATGGAGCAGGATATATGGCAACGCAGATCAACCGTCTGGCTGTTAAGACGGAAGATGCTGAGATAACAGCCGGCAATGAAAACGGTGAAGAAAGATGATGCATGATAAAATGAATCATGATAAAAATGAATTATGACGATGAAGAGGAACAGAATATGAACAGCAGGAACAGTAAATTATATCTGGAGTGCAGTTCCGGAATCAGCGGTGATATGGTGGTGGCTGCCCTGCTGGATCTGGGAGCTGATGAAACGCTTTTGCGCAGAACGCTGGACAGCCTGAAGGTTTCCGGGTATGAAATCGTGATCAGCCGTGTGAGAAAATCGGGGCTTGATGCATGTGATTTTGATGTCAGGCTTGATCCGGCCCATGAAAATCATGATCATGATATGGAATATCTTCACGGGGATGGGTCTGATCCTGTTCATGAGCACACGCATAAACATATCCATTCCCACGAACACAGGGGTCTCAGGGAAATTCTGGAGATTCTCCGGTCCGGGGATCTGACTCCTGGGGCTTTGACTGTGGCGGAGAGTATTTTTCGTGTGATTGCCCGGGCTGAGGCAAAAGCCCACGGAGTTGTGGAGGATCAGGTGCATTTTCATGAGGTGGGAGCAGTGGACTCAATCGTGGATATCGCAGCTGCAGCTATTTGTCTCGATAATCTGGGAATCGAAGAGGTGATTGTTCCCGAACTCAGAGAGGGCCGCGGCACGATACGGTGTCAGCATGGAGTGATTCCGGTGCCGGTGCCGGCGGTTTGTCATATTGCAGAGGATTACGGCCTTGTTCTTCACATGTGTGATGTGGAGGGTGAGCTGGTAACGCCTACAGGTGCTGCCATTGCAGCGGCTGTCCGCACTTCCGGCCGTCTTCCTGAACGGTTTATAATTGAAAAAACAGGTGTGGGAGCGGGAAAACGTAATTATCAGGGGGCACCCGGTATTCTCCGGGCCATGATGATACGGGAAGAGAAACCGGAAACGGAGGGAATCTGCAAGCTGGAAAGCAATATCGATGACTGCAGCGGAGAGGTACTGGGCTATGTGATGAAGCGGCTGTTGGAAGCCGGTGCCAGGGATGTCAGCTATATACCGCTGTTCATGAAGAAAAACCGCCCTGCCTGGCAGCTGAATGTGATCTGTGACCGGGAGAAAAACGAAGCACTGGAGCAGATCATATTTGATGAAACAACGACCATCGGAATCCGCCGGATCAAAGTGGAACGGTCGGTTCTTGGCAGGGAAATCCGCCGGGTATCGACACCCATCGGAGAGGCTCTGGTAAAAGTCTGCAGCACCGGTTCACTGAAACGGGCGTATCCGGAGTATGAGACAGCTGCTGCTCTTGCCGAATACAATCATATGCCGCTGCAGGAGGTATACCGGATCATCCGGCAGTCATGGGAAAAAGGGATTGGAGATGAAACTCATGGATCACAGTAATCAGAACCCTCTGGGAACTGCGCCGGTGGCAGGACTTCTGCGCAGATTCGCGGTTCCCAGTATCATTGCCATGCTGGTCAGTTCGCTGTACAACATTGTGGATCAGTTTTTTATCGGACGAAGTGTGGGGGAACTGGGCAATGCCGCTACGAATGTGGCTTTTCCGCTGACCATATCCTGCACGGCCATTGCCCTTCTGTTCGGAATCGGCGGTGCAGCGTCCTTCAATCTGACGCTGGGGCGGGGAGACAGGGACAAGGCAGTCTATTATATCGGTAATTCTCTGACCTGCCTGTTCGGAATCGGTGTTATACTCTGTGTGGTGACACAGCTTTTTCTGACTCCCATGCTCCGCTTTTTCGGTTCACCGGACAATGTACTGGAATATGCCAGGGCCTATACGGGAATTACATCCTTTGGCTTTCCTTTTCTGATTCTGGCAACCGGCGGAGGGCATCTGATCCGGGCGGATGGAAGCCCCCGGTTTACCATGATCAGCAATCTCTCAGGTGCGGTCATCAATACCATACTGGATCCGATTCTGATTTTCGGTCTGCGTATGGGAATGCAGGGAGCTGCACTGGCCACCATTTTGGGACAGATTTTTTCAGGCTGCCTGGTAATCTGGTACATGAAGTGCCGCTTTAAGACCGGTGCTCTGGGCAGATGCCATCTGATTCCGCGATGGTTATATACAGGGCAGACCATTTCTCTGGGGATGACGCCCTTTTTCAATCAGATGGCCATGATGGTGGTTCAGATTGTTATGAATCAGTCACTGACTTACTATGGGCGGATGTCTGTTTATGGAGAATCGGTACCGTTAGCCTGTGTGGGGATTATTTCCAAGGTTAATATGGTATTCTTTTCCTTTGTTATCGGCCTGTCCCAGGGTATGCAGCCCATTGCCAGCTTTAATTACGGTGCTGAAAAATATGACCGCGTGAAGCAGGTTTACAGACTGTCACTTACGGCAGGGATTTCCATATCCACCTTTGCCTTTCTGCTTTTCCAGTTCTTTCCGGAACAGATCATCAGTTTTTTCGGTTCCGGTTCGGAAGAGTATGTACAGTTTGCTGTATCGTATTTCAGAATTTTCCTGTTTTTTACGTTCCTGAATGCAATTCAGCCCATCAGTTCCAATTTCTTTACATCGATCGGCAAGCCGAAAAAGGGGGTTTTTCTGTCCTTGACCCGTCAGATTCTGTTTCTGCTTCCGCTGATCATTATCCTGCCCCTGTTTATGGGAATTGACGGTATTATGTACGCGGGACCTGCAGCTGACTTTGTTGCAGCGGTGGTGGGAATCATCATGGTGGCGAAAGAATTTTCAATCTTTCCCAAAACAAATGAATTGTCTGTTGATTTCAGGGAATAAATCCTGTACAATAAAATGTTGTGTGCAGACATTCATAAATAAGTTTGATGGAGATAGTGAATATGGAAAAAATTAGATTGATAACTGATTCAGCCAGCGATATTTCTTACGAAGATGAGAAGATGTACGACATCAGGGTTCTTCCTTTTGAGGTCGTTCTGGGAGATAAAAGTTATGTGAGCCGGGTTGATTTTGATAATGAAGGGTTCTACCGGCTTATGGCTCAGTATGATGAGATACCCAAAACTTCCCAGATTACTCCCTTTTCTTTTCAGGAATTATATCTGGAAGAAGCAAAAAACGGTTACACCGATCTGATTCTGGTTACAATCAACTCGGGCGGCTCCTCTACAAATGGCAATGCTGTCATGGCCAGGGATCTGTTTTTTGATGAACATCCGGAATTCCGGGATAAAGTCAGAATCCATATCTTTGACGGAATCGGATATTCTGCATTTTACGGTTATCCGGTAGTGAACGCAGGCCGTATGGTCAGGGAAGGAAAGACTGCTGATGAGGTGGTTGGCTATCTGAAAGATATTATGGTAAAACGGCGGCTTTACTTCGGTATGTACACTCTGAAATATGCGGGAAAATCCGGCCGTATACCCAGTGCTGCTGCTTTTCTGGGAGACAAGCTGAATCTGAAGCCTGTTATGAAGGTCTCCGACAATACTATTTCCACAGCGGCCAAGGTCCGCGGGGAAAACAAACTTGCCGCAAAGATTGCGGCAATGACTCTGGCGGATATGGAACCCGGTTCACCGTATCAGATTGTGTACGGCAATGACCCGGCAACCCGCGATGAGATGACACAGCTGATGACCGCAAAACTCGGTTACGGCCCTGATGCCTGCTATCAGATTGGTGCAGCAGTGGCGGCCAATTCCGGTCCCAAGGTTACGGGTGTGGCTTTTAACATGAAGAAAGGCGAATAACATTCAGGTTTACTAAACAGCAGATCGTACATGTGGAAAATACAGCTTCAACGATTTTTCCTTAAAGATACTTTGGGCAGATTTACCACAGATGACCGGACAGGAGGAAAAACGATGGGATTAATGGAGCTTTTTATACTCGCAGTTGGATTATCAATGGATGCGTTTGCTGTATCAATCTGCAAAGGGCTTGCAGGAGGAAAGGTGGGGGCCCGTGAGATGGGTCTTGCCGGAATCTGGTTCGGTGGCTTTCAGGCCCTGATGCCGGTTCTGGGTTATATTCTGGGAGCTTCTTTTGCGGATTACATTACTGCCTTTGATCACTGGATTGCATTTGTTCTGCTGGCAGTAATCGGAGGCAATATGATAAAAGAAGCTTTTTCAGAGGAAGATGAGGAAGTGGATAATTCCTTTGGTGTAAAAACCATGTTTGTTATGTCGGTTGCCACCAGTATTGATGCGCTGGCGGTAGGGATCACCTTTGCCTTTCTGAAAGTAAATATTGTGGCAGCAGCAATATTTATCGGATGCACTACGTTTGTATTTTCAGCGGCGGGAGTGAAGATCGGAAGCGTTTTTGGAACCAGATACAGATCAAAGGCGGAACTGGCAGGAGGAGTCATTCTGATTCTTCTCGGACTGAAGATTCTGCTGGAACACCTGGGCTTTCTGGGATAGATTCCATGACCGCTCTCCCGGCCGGCTCCCTTTGCTGTGCCAAAGAGAAAAAGAAGAGAGGGTTCGGTTTGAGTACATACTTAATTGATTTCGAAAATGTTAAATCCGGCGGACTTGCCGGCATTGAGCATATCAGAAAAGAAGACAGCGTACATCTGTTCTGGAGTGCGCGTGAGAACAAAATAACAATTGAAATGATGGAACTGATCCGCAGCAGCGAATCGGAGATTGTAATGCACAAGGCGGTGACAGGAGAAAGAGATGCGCTGGACCATCAGCTGTGCAGTTATCTGGGCTTTCTTGCAGGAGGCAGGGGAGAAACAGATTTTGTGATCGTCAGCAATGACAAAGCCTACGATCATCTTATTGAATTCTGGAGAAAAATGAATGACCGGATTCATATTCAGAGAGTTTCTGAAATTTCCAGAGCTGTGGAAACTGTTCACGTACCGGAAACTGCAGCAGAAACAGCACAGATGCGCACGGATGTAACGGAGACAGAAACGGTCCGGATGGAAAAAGCTACAGCAGATAAAGCCGATAAGGCAGATAAAGCCGCTGCAGAACAGAATAATCATGCCGAAGCAGCGGAACGTGTAATGCCGGATACTTATAGCAGCAGAAATTCACGCAGACGTGAACGCGGCAGCAGATATCTGAAAGGCGGCAGAATCGGACGAAGTTCCTGGAAAAACAACTATGAGGAGACTTATGTACAGGAACGGCCTGCACAGGAACAGACATATGCGCAGAAGCGGTCAGAAGAAGAAAAAACAGTTGACAGAGTAAAGGAAACCGGCGGATATCAGACGGAAAAAGCAGTGCCTGCAGAACCGAAAAAAGATTCCGCAGCAGCATATGTAGTAACAGGAATCAGAACAGGAGTTTTGGTAGAATCCGGCTTTACGGCAGATGGAATTCTGACAAAAAGTGAAGAATCCCCTGCTGATACCGGCAGAAAAAATGAATCCGAAAAGCCTGGAAAAGAAGCAGCAGAAAAAGTACCTGAAAAGCCTGCAGAAAAAGTGCCTGAAAAGCCAGCAGAGAAAGCAGCAGAAAAAGTACCTGAAAAGCCTGCAGAAAAAATATCTGAAAAGCCAGCAGAAAATACTGTTGAAAAAACAGCTGAACATGCTGTGGAAAAAACATCTGCAGAAGAATCTGAAAAAGCTGCAGTAAAACCGGCTGCAGAATCTGAAAGTACTGCAGTAGAACCGGCTGTACTGCCTGAAAAAGAGGCGGATAATGTTCAGTCTGAGCTGACTTTGGAACAGATCAGTGAAAAGGCAGCTGAGGCTCCTGAAAATCCGGCAGATCAGCCGGAAGAATCTGTTTCAGAACCGAAAAAAGAAGAAACCGGGGAAAAACAGACTGTGGATAACGGAAAGAAGCCCCGTTCACGTGCTTCCAAAACAACTGCCCGTACAAAAAGAGGGAGACCGTCAAAGAAGGAACATACGGAGATTTTTCCCGAGATCAGGATTCCCATCATTGAATCCGATGTAGTTGCCAAATGCGAAGAAGCAGCCAATGCGGAATGGACAGGCGAGGTGGTTCGCCTGATCAATTATTCAAAAGATAAAAAAGAACTGTATTCTGCTATTGTCAAACTTCTCGGACAGGAAAAGGGCCGTACTGTGTATCATGCAATAAAAGTGCTGAAATAATCATAAGCCGTGTGAAAGTTCTGCTCATACGGAACTGCTTTATAAAATTTATAAATCAGTTCCGACGAAACAGTTAAAAACGTGACTCCGTAAAAAGACAGACACAACAGCTGTAATGCTGTGTGTACTGTCTTTTTTGCTGCAAAATTTCAGAAAAAATTCAGAGATATTTTATTGAATTGTTTTACATACTGTGGAATAATATGACACATAAAAAGAATTAAATGAAGTAAATTTACACACATGATTTATGACGGGAAGGTGGGAGATATTTGACAGATGAGAACGGACTGCTGGTTGCTGTTCATTTTCTGATACTGATGCTGCTTGTCCGGATTTCTGTAACGGATCTGACAGAACGAAAGATCGGGAAAAGGGAGACCTGTCTGCTGGTTATACTGGCATTGGTACGCAGTGACGGGATGATGCGTTCGCTGACAGGCGGACTGGTGTGCGCTGCGGTTGTGGAGTCCATCAATTATTGCGTGTCACGGCTGAAGGGACTGGGAGGCGGGGATATCCGGTTGATGTTTGTTTCAGGCTGTCTGCTGGGAATTGTGAAAGGATTTTGCGCGCTGCTCATCGGGGGGATATGTGCACTGACAGCTGCTGCAGGATATTATTGCAGGAAAAACAGGGAACCGGCAGGATTTGCGGCTGTGAAACTTCCATTTGCTCCTTTTCTATCACTGGGGATAGCCGTAATCCTGATTGCAGATATGGTGAAAGGGTGAAGGAGACATGAAAGGCAATAAAAAACATCCATTCTGCAAAGAATGGATGTCTGAAAGTAGCCCGTAGGGGAATCGAACCCCTGTTTCCGCCGTGAGAGGGCGGCGTCTTGACCGCTTGACCAACGAGCCATATGTATTATCGATTGAATCGAGGTGACAAGATTCGAACTTGCGGCCTCCGCGTCCCGAACACGGCGCTCTACCAAACTGAGCCACACCTCGATTTCGCTGACTTTGACAGTATATACTACTATAAAGGAAATGTCAATAGTTTTTTAAAAATTTTTTTAAAATTATTTTTTCATAATAATATATCCATTATATGCAATTAGTCCATTTGATCCGATAATGGGAATCCATCCTCCGGCAGCTGTTCCTGATGGTGCATGAGATGGGCAAGCATGGCATCGTAGGCTCCGCAGGAATCATGCCGGCGGATTGCCTGGAAGATGCGGAGATGATCGGTCAGCAGCTGTTTTTTTCCGGAAACTGCAATCGGTGCATCCTGCTGGGTAAGCCTGTTATAAATTGCCGTATTGATATTGTAAAGGACCATATTGCCGCTGCAGTGGGAGATATGCAGATGGAATGCTGCGTCATTTACTGTATTTAATGTGTTGTTATGGAGAAGATCTTCCGGTTCGGATACCAGAAGCTGCAGTTTGCCGATGTCTTCCGGAGTGGCATACTGGGCAGCAAAGGCTGCACATTTGGGTTCGGTAAGAAGGCGGACCTGCATAAGATCACGGTACAGGCGGGGCTGATCAACGATCATGGACAACCCCAGCGGGTCATCGCCGAGTCCCTGTTTATCTGATACAAAAGTACCGGCTCCGCGCCGGACTTCAAGTATATTGCGGGAAACCAGCAGCTTGATCGCTTCTCTGACGGTGTTTCTGCTGACATTCAGCATACGTGACAGTTCATATTCATTGGGAAGTTTGGTACCTGCAGCGTAATTTTGGGTCCGGATCAGGCGGATGATGGCATCAGCTGCTTTCTGGGGCAGGGTCTGCTGCGATATGGTTGCGCTCATATAAAGCCTCCTTTTGCGAATATGTATCTATAGCAAGGCAGGAAAACAATGCAAAATCAGAGCCTTGTACTTTCGTGTACTGTGGCGGGCTCTGAACATTTGCTACAATACTTATAAGTAGATTATATTATGTTTTTGCAAGATTTACAAGATTGAATCTTTCAGCAGCATTGTCCTTTCTGCACAAAAATTTTGCATCTGTATCAGGAATCTGAAAGTTCCCGTGGGGGTCCCAAAGTCATGTATTTTCGTGCAGGCGCGAAATACATGACCTTTTGCCCACTGTATCATCATATTATATTGGTGTTGATTAATAATGAAATTTGGAGTAGTATTAGAATAAAACAAAAGGAGATTATGATGGATGGAAAAGAATAACGCAAAGATTCTGGCCGGCTGTGTGCTGCTGAAAGATTATACATATGACTGGGACATGCTTCGTATGCAGCTTTTTGATGACTGGAAGATGGAGATTACAGAAGAAGCAGAGGAATTTTCTTTTCAGTTTGCGGTAGGTGATGTTCATATTGCCTGCATGCTTGTACCTGCGCCCAAGCAGGGAGCAGAGGAAGCAGGTACCCGCAATTACGAATGGCCTGAAGCTTCAAAGGCTGCGGCCGGGCATGTGGGACACGTGGAGATCGGTGTGATGGATTGCGAGAATCCGCTGCAGCGTCACGTATTATTTACCATGATTGCTTCCAGTATGCTGAAGCAGGATAATGTAATCGGCCTGTATCAGTATCCTGTTGTGTACAGACCGCAGACCTATATAGAAGCTGCTCAGGTACTGGCAAGGGATGAATTCCCCATTACATGCTGGGTTTATATCGGATTGTATCAGGACGAGGAGGGGCTGTGGAACAGCTATACCTACGGCATGGAAGATTTTGACAGGGAAGAGATGGAGATTCTTCATTCCCAAGAGGGTCTGATTTCTCTGTATCAGTTTATGGTGCAGATCGTAACGTACCTGATTTCCGAGAATGATACTCTGGAACCGGGACAGCGCATCGGCAGTGACGCACAACATTCCTATGAGGTTACACGTTCGAAGGCTGCTGCATTCGATGGTGAAACTCTGAAAATTGCATTCTGATGGCCGGATTGCAGTATCAGATTACAGTAAAGGATTGAACGAAATATTATGGTGCATATTTTTGTGGATTATGAGATGAATGAAATCAATAAAGCGTATAAAGATCAGCGTGATGTCTGCAAACGTGAGATTATTGAGATCGGGGCTGTAAAGCTGGATGAAAAGGGAGAAGAAATCAGTTCGTTTACTCAGTATGTAAAGCCGCAGTACGGACAGATTACGGATTACTATGCCAATCTGACCGGAATTACCAACGAAAAGGTGGCGGAGGCGCCCTGTTTTCTGGAAGCTATGAGGCTTTTTTACGAATGGGCAGGTGATGAGGATTATACGATTTATTCCTGGAGTGATTCCGATTCGATTCAGATCAGCCGGGAGGCCGCTCTGAAAGAAGAAACGGATCCCCGGCTGGGGCGGATGCTGGAGCACTGGGTGGATTATCAGGTGGAGTTTGGAAGACTGCTGGGCATTGAGAAGAAAGTTGGCCTGAAAGATGCGGTACATGCCATCGGTGAGCAGTTTGAGGGACGGCAGCATGATGCTTTGTGGGATGCCCGCAATACGGCGGATATTTACCGGCTGTCACTGGACAGAGAACGGTTCAACACGGTGATGAAACCCATTGTGGACCTGTTCCGCCCGCAGAAACAGATGGGAACAACGCTGGGCGAGCTGTTCGGCAGTGAATTTTCAAATTTATTTTCATAAACTATTGCATTTTTAAACCAATTGTGCTAAGGTATAGAGGAAGCATACTGGTTGTCGGGGAAGAGTGAACGAAAGTTCACTCTTTTCGTTTGCGTCGGCAGATCCGGACAGCCGGAGAAAACACAGACAGAAAGGAAGCGCTATATTGGCAAAACGAGAATTAGTTGAGAAACAGACAGAAGAGCTGATTGCTCCCATGATTGAAGCACACAATTTTGAACTTGTGGATGTGGAGTTTGTCAAGGAAGGCAGTACGAAGTATCTCAGAGTCTATATTGACAAAGAGGGAGGAATTACTGTTGATGACTGTGAAGTAGTCAGCCGGGAATTTAACGATGTGCTTGACAGAGAAGATTACATTGACGAAGCGTATATATTTGAAGTCAGCTCACCCGGACTTGGCCGTCCGCTGAAAAAAGACAAGGATTTTGCCAGAAGTCTGGGTGAAGAAGTGGAAGTCAGACTTTTCAAAGCGTTGAACAGAAAAAAAGAGTATACCGGTATTTTAAAAGCCTTTGACGCACAGACGGTGACGATCGTTACGGGAGAAGAAGGACAGGAAGAAGAGGTTGTATTTGACCGGGCGATGATCGCGCTGATTCGTCTGGCATTTGATTTCTGATTATGAGAAAGGAGATTCCATGAGGGATTTCCGTAAAGATATAGAATTGTCAACAGGAGGATAATGGAAAATGAATGAGTTATTAGAGGCCCTTACAGTTCTGGAAAAAGAGAAGGATATCAGTAAGGATGTACTGCTTGATGCAATTGAGAATTCCCTGATTCAGGCGTGTAAAAGCCATTTCGGCCGCGCCGATAATATCAAGGTATTTATGAACCGGGAAACCTGCGAATACAGTTTATATGCCGAGAAGGAAGTGGTCGAAACAGTGGAGGATCCGCTGATGCAGATCAGTCTGGAGGAAGCAAAAAAACTGAACCCGCAGAACTACATCAGGGATATGGCTTACGTCCCCGTTAAATCAAAGGATTTCGGACGTATTTCCACACAGATCGCGAAAAATGTTATTCTGCAGAAGATCCGTGAGGAAGAACGCAAGGTGCTGTATGATCAGTATTTCGCAATGGAAAAGGAAGTTGTGACCGGTATCATTCAGCGGACAGTTGGCAATAATATCAGTGTGAATATCGGTAAATGCGATGCAATCCTGCCGGAGAACGAGCAGGTGCGTACAGAGCATTTTGAGCCGACTCAGAGAATCAAGGTTTATATTCTGGAAGTAAAGGCTACCAGCAAAGGCCCCAGAATTCAGGTTTCCCGTACGCACCCCGAACTGGTAAAACGTCTGTTTGAGATGCAGGTTGCGGAAGTGAAGGACGGCACTGTTGAGATCAAGGGCATTGCCAGAGAAGCCGGTTCCAGAACCAAGATGGCAGTATGGTCCAACGATCCCAATGTGGATGCGGTTGGTGCATGTGTCGGTATGAACGGTGAACGTGTCAATGCGGTTGTCAGAGAACTCTGCGGTGAAAAGGTGGACATCATCAACTGGAATGAAAACCCCGCTATTCTGATTGAGAATGCGCTGAATCCTGCACAGGTGATCTGTGTTATTGCAGATGAAGAGGAAAAATCCGCTCAGGTTATCGTACCGGATAACCAGCTGTCCCTGGCAATCGGCAAGGTTGGCCAGAATGCACGACTGGCAGCAAAGCTGACCGGCTACAAGATCGATATCAAGAGTGAGACCGAAGCAAGAGAATGCGGTCTGTTCGACGAAATCGAGGGTCTGGACAGCGAAGATGAATATATCGGCTATCAGGAAGCAGCGGAGTCTTCAGCAGATTATCCGGATGATCGGGACAGCGTGGAAAGCGCTGATGAAGTACCGGATTTCGAAGATGAGGAGAGCATGGAAGCACCGGAATTTACAGAGGAATAACCGGCCGTCCGGGCTTTCTGAAAATATCGGAGGTATTGATGGCAGTTAAGAAGAAAATCCCCATGCGGCAGTGTGTCGGATGCCGGGAGATGAAGAATAAAAAAGAGATGATCCGCGTGATCAGAACACCGGATCAGCAGTTTATGATTGATGCAACAGGCAGAAAAAACGGCAGAGGCGCTTATATCTGTCCCTCGACAGACTGCCTGGAGCATGCGATAAAAAGCAAAGGTCTGGAACGGTCTTTTTCCTGTGCAATACCTGCAGAGGTTTATGAACAGCTGAAAGAGGAGATGAGGGCAATTGAAACAAAGTAAGACCCTGTCCATGCTGGGACTTGCAAGGCGGGCCGGCAGGGTGGTCAGCGGGGAATTCAGTGTGGAAAAAGCGGTCAGATCCGGTAAAGCATACCTGGTTATTGTGGCTGAAGATGTATCCGACAATACCAGAAAGAATTTTACAGATATGTGTACTTATTATAAGCTTCCGCTGATTTTTACCGGAACAAAGGAAACACTGGGGCATGCCATCGGCTGTGAGCTTCGTGCTTCGGCAGCGGTTACGGACAGCGGATTGGCAAAAAGCATTGAAAAATGCGCACAGACATCAGGTGAGTTATTCAGTCCGGTTGAATAGTCGTCGGGGCTGATGTGTATTTATGAAAGAATGGAGTGAGCTCTAATTGGGTAACAGTATAGAAGAAACAGGTAAGAAAACAGGAGGACAGGAGGGTGCTGCACCGAAGAAACGTGCAGTTGTAATCCGTCCTCAGAACAGCAGTCAGTCAAAAACAGCAAAAAACAACCGTCCCGCATCTGATAGAAACGGTCAGGAAGCAGGCAGCCGTTCCGATAACGGAGAAAGACGCCAGGGTAATGGTGAAAGACGTTCCTTCGGCAGCGGAGAGAGACGCCAGGACGGAGGAAACCGCCAGAATAATGGAGAGAGACGTTCCTTCAGCAATGGAGAAAGACGTCAGGACGGAGGAAACCGCCAGAATAATGGAGAGAGACGTTCCTTTGGCAACGGAGAGAAACGCCAGGATGGAGGAAACCGCCAGAATAATGGAGAGAGACGTTCCTTTGGCGGCGGAGAGAGACGTCAGGACGGAGGAAACCGCCAGAACAA
>JALFLM010000199.1 GCA_022774705.1 Lachnospiraceae bacterium
GATAATCGCTGTCAGGCCTTCGCGGATATCTTCTCCTGCGAGAGATTCATTGTCCTTCAGCAGTTTGGCATTTTTCGCATATTCGTTAAAAGTTTTCGTTAATGCGCTCTTAAAACCGGCCAGATGTGTCCCGCCCTCGGGAGTTGTAATATTATTTACAAAACTGTAGCAGTTTTCGTTAAATGCATCATTATGCTGCATGGCAACTTCCACCACGATGCCGTCTTTAACACCCTCGCAGTAGATCACCTGAGGGTAAAGAGCCTCCGAACTGCGGTTCAGATAGGTTACGAACTCGCGGATACCTCCTTCGTAATGGAATACCTGTTCATGTTTGCTGTTTTCCCGCACATCGCGCAGAATGATTTTCAGGCCCTTTGTCAGAAAAGCCATTTCCCTCAGACGCTGTTTCAATGTTCCGTAATCAAATACAGTTTCCTCGAAAATGGATGCATCCGGCTTGAAAGTAACTCTGGAGCCATGCTGATCCGGATCACAGCTGCCCACGATTTCCAGAGGAGTTGCAACACTGCCTCTCTCGTAGCGTTGTCTGTATATTTTGCAGTCGCTGCAGATCTGAACCTCCAGCCAGTCGGAAAGTGCATTAACTACCGACGCACCAACGCCGTGAAGACCTCCCGATACTTTATAGGCTCCTCCGCCGAATTTACCGCCTGCATGCAGGACTGTGAAAATAACCTGAACCGCCGGAACTCCCGCTTTGGGATGTATATCCACCGGCATACCGCGTCCGTTATCCGTTACTGTCACCGAATTGTCCTCATTGATCTGCACATCAATTTCGGAGCAGAATCCTGCCAGGGCCTCATCTACTGAATTATCCACAATCTCATAAACCAGATGATGAAGTCCCCTCACTGACGTGCTGCCGATATACATACCAGGCCTTTTTCTTACGGCTTCCAGCCCTTCCAGAATCTGAATCTGATCTGCTTTGTAATCCTGACTCATAGACTGTTACAGCTCCTTTCCCTAACATGATATTTCAATCATGAACTATCTAAATCCATCCGGCAGATACCCGCATGCTCCGCCGGACTGTCAAAAATGTCATTGTATCTTTAATTTTTCCGAACCGCAGTCCCGGCAGATACTTCGAATAAAGCATCAATAGGAAATCTGCAGTTTACGAATTCATCAAGTCCTGTACAGGTGATAAATGTCTGCGTTTCCTGAATTGTTGTCAGCAGCTGGGTCTGTCTGGAACTGTCAAGTTCCGACAGGACGTCATCCAGCAGCAGAACCGGCGTATCATGAATCAGACTCCGGACCAGCTCAATCTCCGATAGTTTCAGAGACAGTGCCGCTGTTCTCTGCTGTCCCTGAGATCCGTATCTGCGGATATCAATACCGTTAACCAGAAAACAGAGATCATCCCGGTGAGGTCCGCGGCAGGTCACATGCTGACGCATATCACGTTCCAAACTTTTCTGAAGTTCCTTTTCCAGACTGCCTGAAGCCGTATCCGGTTCATAAGCAATCTCAATCTGTTCTCTTCCACCTGTAATCTTATGATGGAGTTCCTGGATAACACAGTTAAGTTGTCCAATGAATTTTGCCCGGTCTGACATAACAGCTTCACCATATTCCGCAAGCTGTCCGTCCCACACGGACAGAGTGTCAGCCAGTCCCGGGGTAAATGCCATATCCTTCAGCAGACGATTGCGCTCGGCAAGCACCTTATTGTAATTCATCAGATGATTTGTGTACACCTTATCCAGCTGGCACAGTTCAAAATCAATAAAACGACGTCGCTCTGAAGGGCCTTTTTTCACCAGATTCAGATCCTCCGGCGAAAAGAATATAATATTCACAATACCAAACAGTTCACTGATCCTGCGTATGGGAATGCCGTTAACCGCAATTCCCTTGGATCTGCTTTTTTTCAGATGCATGTCGATCCGGTATTCAGAACCATGCCTGTCCACCAGCATCTTGATGTGTGCCTCCTCCGAATCAAAACGGATCAGCTCCCGGTCCCTGGAGGCCCGGTGAGATCTTGCAGTGGAACACATGTAGATGCTTTCCAGTATATTGGTTTTTCCCTGAGCATTATCTCCGTAGAGGATATTGGTCCCTGTACCGGGCTCCATGCTCAGCATTTCATAATTTCTGAAATTCATCAGATCCAGTCGTTTTATAATCATGAAATTATTTAATAACCTTTACGGTTTCTCCCTGAAAAGTAAATGTATCACCGTCATACAGTTTCCTGCCGCGGCGGGTATCCACCTCGCCGTTGACGGAAACCTCCCCATTCTGTACTACAATCTTGGCTTCCACACCGGAGGAAACCATATTGACCAGCTTCAGAGCCTGGCCCAGCTTGATAAATTCATCAGTTTCTCTTAATTTAATTTCCTGCATAATAATCTCCCTATCTTGCCAGATTAAAATTAACCGGCAGAATCAGATAAATGTATTTTTCTTCCGCATCCTTGATAAAACAGGGGGCCTTGGCATTGATCGTGTAAAGCTGAACCTCTTCATCATCAATAACACGCAGTGCTTCAATCATGAATCTGGGGTTGAAGCCGATCATGATATCCTTGCCAAACTGGTTTACCATAATCTCATCACGCATGGAACCGAGAGAGGAATTCATGATCAGTTCCATGGAATTATCGCTGATATTAAAAATAATCGGTTTTTTATCACTTTCTTTTACCAGCAGAGTGGAGCGTTCAATGCTGTCTAATAAAATTTTCTTATTAACAGTAATGCATGTTTCATAATCGTTACTTAACATCTGGTCCACATTAAAATATTTTTTATCGATCAGACGGCTGACTACAATGGTCTGATCAAATTCGAAAGAAATATGGTTTCTGGAGAAGAAGATGCGGACTTCATCTTCAGCCTCACCGGTAAGAATTTTGCTGACTTCACTTAAAGACTTGCCGGGAACGACCACTTCGAAATCGGGATAAACATCACTCAGTTCCACTCTGCGGATGGAAATCCGGTGGCCGTCCAGAGAACAGACTCTCAATTGATTTTCCTTAACTTCAAACAGTTCACCTGACATGGCAGGATTGGTATCACTGGTTGAAATTGAAAAAATTGTCTGACGAATCACTTCCTTTAAGGCATATTGCGACATAACAATTGATTTTTCCTTGTTAAACTGAGGCAATTGAATGTACGTATCCGGGTCATCACACATGATTTTGAACTTGGAGCTTTCACATTTGATCAGGGCTGTATTGTCCTTAATCTGAAGTAAAATCTCACTGTCAGGAAGTTTTCTGATGATTTCAGCAAATAATTTAGCATTGATTGCTGTAATTCCATGATCTTCAATCCGCGCATCGATGGTTGTTTCGATGCCAAGCTCTGTATCATTGGTAGTCAGTTTTACATATGATTCACGTGCATCGATCAGGATGCATTCAAGTATTTTGTAATTTGTTTTCGAAGGAACCGCTTTCAGCACGGTATTTATGGCGTTCATGAGAGTTGATTTCTCAAAGTACACTTTCATAAATGTGAATAACCCCTTTCGGTATAAATGAATATATAATTAATTATAGTTCAGCAGTCTTAGCAGTAGGGGGCGTGGATATGTGGATAACCCCGTTTTTATCAGAAAATACAAGGTTTTCCACAATTGGAAAACCGGTTGATAACTTTCCATGAACCTGAGGATAATTCTTAACTTATTAACATTCAGAAAAGCTGTGAATTTCATCCACATAAATTCAACAGCATATCCACAACCCGGTGTTTATAAAGGAGGGTTGATTTTTTTCTTCAGGGTTTCAATGGAAGACTGCAGACTTTCATTATCGGGCAGATCCTTTTTGATCTTTTCACAGCCGTGAATGATCGTTGCGTGGTCGCGGTTGCCCAGACAGCTTCCTATTTTAATAAGAGGAACCGTAGTCATCTCTTTGCAGAGGTACATGGCAATCTGTCTCGGGTAGGCAATATCCTTGCTTCGTTTCGGTGAAATCAGATCCTTAACGGAGACATGGAAGTGATCGGCAACGGTCTGAATGATCAGTTCGGGTGTAATTTCCCGGGGTTCAGCAGGTCCAAAATAATCCTTCAAAATTTCGGCCGCCATGTCCAGCGTAATATCGGTATTCTGGAGCTTGGAAAATGCCACGATTTTGGTAAGGGCGCCTTCCAGTTCACGAATGTTGGATTTTACGTGGGTAGCGATGTATTTGATAATCTCGTTATCAATATTATACCCTTCATCAGCTTCTTTTTTTCGAAGAATTGCCATACGGGTTTCGTAATCCGGTTCTGATATGCTGACGGTCAGTCCCCCTGCAAAACGGGAGCGCAGTCTTTCCTCCAGCAGTTCCATTTCATTGGGCGGACGGTCCGAGGAGATAATAATCTGTTTTTTTGCCTGATACAGAGTGTTAAATGTATGGAAAAATTCCTCCTGGGTACTGTCTTTTCCTATAATAAATTGAATATCGTCAATAAGAAGGACATCGTTGTTGCGGTATTTTGCCCGGAATTCCGCAGTGGTGTTATCATTGTTGTTATTTTTGTTTCGGATGGAATCAATCAGTTCATTGGTGAAAACTTCGGAAGTGACATACATCACTTTTTTCCCGGGGTCCTTATTCAGAATAAAATTCCCGATTGAATGCATCAGATGGGTCTTGCCGAGACCTACACCGCCATAAATAAAAAGCGGGTTGAAAGCTTCGGCAGGAGATTCGGCTACGGCCAGTGAGGCTGCGTGAGCCATACGGTTGTTGGAACCGACCACGAAACTTTCGAATGTGTACTTTCGGTTCAAGCCGGAAGATACATTATTATTAGAAGAAACAGGTGATTTTTTACTTACCGGCTGCTGCGGAACATCGTCTTTCATAATGAAACGGACATTGCAGTTCAGACCGGTTACCTCCTGAATGTGGAGATGCAGGAAAAAATCGTATTTCTTCTGCTGGATGTAGTCCAGACCAAATTTCTCCCCTGGGTAGAGGACGAGTACTTCATCGCCGTCCACGGCAACAGGTTTCAGCGGTTCGATCCAGGTATGGAAGGAAATATCCGACAGTTCCTGATCCATCTTCAGCTTGGAGGTAATGTCATCCCAGTTTTTTTGTATTGTTTCTAGCATGTGTAACTCCTCTGAGTATTTCATAGAAAAATAAAATGTGCACAACTCAGAAAAATACGGGAAAAGACCGTATAAAATGGCAGCTGCGGATTGAGAAGTTATCCACAATTGCCTGGAGAGATAGTATGCACATCATAGATTTACTAACATAAGTTTACTACAAAATCAAAAAGATAGCAATGGAAACCCTTAAAATAAAGTTTTTTTTAAAAATTTTATTTGTGAATAAGTTGATAACGAAAAAGAGCCATAAATGTTGATAACTGAAAATATATAGGGAAATGTGGATAAAGTGGATAACTTTTTCACATATATTTAGGGGAGAAAAATAGAAATATGCGATTTAAACGACAATATCTAGTGGTGACAAAATGATATTATCCACAGGTTATCCACAAAATGTGGATAGTTGAAAACATGTGTATAAACTGTCGAAACAGAGTTTATAAGCTGCAGATTATGTGGATAATTAAAAAACCCGCTTTCCCGGGGATATTTTCAGCAAAAAAACAGCTTGACGGATTGGAAACCTTTATATATAATGGTAATTGATGTGTTGCTACTAGTAGAAAAGGAGGTGTATACGTATGAAGATGACATTCCAGCCTAAAAAGAGACAGAGATCTAAAGTTCACGGTTTCAGAGCAAGAATGAGCACTCCCGGCGGCAGAAAAGTTCTGCAGGCAAGAAGAGCAAAAGGCAGAAAGAAATTATCCGCATAATTCAGTAAGGCCGCATTTGATGTGGCCTTTTTTACTGACAGCGGTGCAGGAGAAATTCTTCAGGAATTCTTCATGCAGAGCAGAAAGTAAACCGGCGTATGAATACGTATAGTAAAAAAGAAGAGTCAGATGGAATCAATTAAAAACAACAGGGATTTTTTAACAGTTTACAGGTCGGGTAAATCCTGTGCCAACAGATACCTCATTATGTACCTGGCGCCCGCGCAGGAGGGATGTGAAGGCAGGATCGGGATTTCCGTCAGTAAAAAAGTGGGAAACAGCGTAGTAAGACATCGTGTGAAAAGGCTTATAAAGGAAAGTTATAGGCTCAATGAGAACAGATTCCGGACGGGCTGCGACATTGTGGTTGTGGCCAGAAAAGAAGCAAAAGGTAAGAATTACAGTGAAATCGAGAGTGCATTGCTGCACCTAGCCAGGCTTCACGGTATGCTGCTTACCGGCAGCAGCTGTGAATGAAAAGAAATGAGGAATCGATGAAAAAATGCTTGATTGCCCTGATCAGGTTGTACCGCAGATATATTTCGCCAATGAAGGCTCCCTGCTGCCGATATGTTCCGACATGTTCGCAGTATGCAATCATTGCCATAGAGCGATACGGAGTCATTAAGGGAGGAGCGCTTGCGGTTTGGCGCATTTTAAGATGTAATCCTTTTGCAAAGGGCGGGTATGATCCCGTTCCATGACAGGATTAGGAGGTACTCCTTTGAATTTTATCTTACTGACACAGTATGACGGAAAGATTGTAGGACCGGTGGCAAAGCTTCTGGGTGTTCTGATGAACGCTCTGTTCAATGCGCTGTCATCCATTGGTATTCCCAATATCGGGCTTGCAATTATTTTATTTACTGTGATTGTTAACATTCTGCTGATCCCGTTAACAATCAGTTCACAGAAAAACATGAAGCTGAATACTGTAATCCAGCCGGAAATGGCAAAAATTACGGCGAAGTATAAAGGAAAAAAAGATCAAGCTTCATTAGAGCAGCAGCAGAAAGAAACTCAGATGTTGTATGATAAGTACGGCTACAGTCCCACATCGGGATGTCTGCCGACGTTGATTCAGTTTCCCATTATGCTGGCGCTGTACCGCGTAATCTATCAGATTCCCGGTTATGTTTCGGCGATTTACGATCAGTTTAAGGGGATTGTGGATCTGGCGCTGACTCAGAACGGTTTTGCATCAAAGATTGCAGAACTGGCAACAGCCAACGGTATGTCACCTGATAAGTATAACTTTGATGGTTCCACAACTGAATCCGTTAACTATATCATTGATCTGTTTTATAAGTTTGACAGCTCCGAATGGGCGCAGTTCAAGGAAACATTTCCTGCAATTCAGGATCAGATCAATCCCTTCCTGAATAAGATTACGGAGATGAACTCCTTCCTTGGAGGCATCAATCTGGCGGAGGCTCCTGGCTTCAAGCTGTCTATTGCACTGATTATTCCTATTCTTGCATGGCTTACTCAGTGGCTTTCCATTAAAGTGAGCAGTGCGGGACAGAACATAAACCCGGATGATCCCTCTGCAGCAACCATGAAGAGCATGAATACATTTATGCCCATTATGTCCGCTGTATTCTGTATTACACTGCCTGCCGGTCTTGGTGTGTACTGGATTGCCAGCCCGGTTGTCAGAACAATTATTCAGGTTTTTGTAAACAAGCATTTTGACAAAGTAGGTACGGATGCTATTGTTGCCCAGCGTATTGAAAAACAGAACAAAAAGCGGGCAAAACAGGGACTGCCTCAGATTAATCCGGATGGAACCTATGTTCATAACGGTAAAATTGTTACGGATCCTTCGTCGGCAAAAGCACCTGCATCAGGAAAAAAAGAGAAAACCATGCCGTCTGCGGTCAAGTATACTGCTGACAGCTCTGCTTATTACGGGAAAGCGTACGAGAAGGACAGCATTGCTTCCAAAGCAAGAATGGTTAAGGATTTTGATGAAAAGAACAGCAGAAAGTAAATTTTGTGCTGTGGACATTATATTATGTATTTAGCTGTACGGCTGCAGACTGCTGTCATCAGGGAAGGCGTCGGGCAGTTCAGCTACAGGCTGTAAGAGGTTGAACAATGGATAAAATAGAAATTTCTGCAAAAAATGTAGAAGAAGCTCTTACACAGGCCATGATTAAACTTGGTACCACCAGCGATAAGATGGGGTATGAAGTGATCAGTGAGGGACGCAGCGGATTTTTCGGAATCGGCAGCAAACCGGCTGTAATTAAAGCATGGATCAAGGAAGACGCAATTTCACAGGAACTGAAAAGTTTTATGGAGCCTTCTGTGAAGACTTCTGAACCGAAAGTTAAGGACGTTAAAGAAGCTAAGGCAGAACCGAAGAAGCCTGAAGTTAAGGTTAAGAAGGAGGATACTGCGGCAGCTGAGAAAAAGGCGGACGTGAAGGTTGCATCTACACCTGAAGAGTTCATTACCCAGGTATGCAATGCCATGGGACTTGAAGTATCTGTAGACAGCAGATTTGATGAGGCTGAGAATGTTCTCGATATCAATATGATTGGTGATGATATGGGTATTCTGATTGGTAAAAGAGGACAGACGCTGGATTCTTTACAGTATCTGACAGGTCTTGTTGCCAATAAGAACAAGGAAGAGTACATCAGAGTTAAGCTGGATACAGAGAATTATCGTGAAAGAAGAAAAGAAACACTGGAGAACCTGGCAAGAAATATTGCTTACAAGGTAAAAAGAACCAAGAAACCAGTGGCTCTTGAACCCATGAATCCTTATGAAAGAAGAGTGATTCACGCTGCGCTTCAGAATGACAGATATGTTGTTACAAGAAGTGAAGGGGAAGAACCGTTCAGACACGTTGTGATTTCACTGAAACGTGAGAAATCCTACAACAGCAGACCGAACGGCGGTAAGGGCGGTTATAATCGTTACAACAATAACGGTTCCTACAATAAATCAAAGAGCGGATACAATAAGCACAGAGAGTATGCAAAAGCAGATGCTGTGCAGACAGAAGCTCCGGAAGTAAAGCAGGAACAGGAAGATTAATTGATTGATCCGCTGAACTTAAATGTCTTGGCCGTGCTGAGGGCTCAGCACGGCCTTTTTTGTACAGTTCAGTACAGCTTGGAGATTGAAATGTTTATTTTAAACCGTTCAGGTCAGAAAGGAAAAGGTCACAGATGGATAATGATACAATTGCTGCAATCGGTACGGCCATGTCTCATTCCGGTATTGGAATTGTAAGAATCAGCGGGCCGGAGTCCATTGCCATTGCAGATCAGATTTTTGAAGCGAAAAAGCAGGGGAAGAAGTTGAAGGATGTGGCAACACATACTTTGCATTACGGACACATTGTGAAGGATGGACGGATCATAGATGAGGTTCTGGTTTCCGTAATGAAGGGACCGGGAAGCTACACTGCGGAGGATGTGGTGGAGATCAACTGCCATGGCGGTATTCTGGTTATGAAAAAGATTCTGGATGCGGTAATCGACAGCGGAGCCCGTCCGGCGGAAGCAGGGGAGTTTACCAAACGTGCCTTTTTAAACGGGAGAATAGATCTGTCTCAGGCAGAAGCAGTGATTGATATTATTAATTCACAGAATGATTTTGCTCTGAAAAGTGCCGTAAAGCAGCTTTCAGGTTCCGTTTCAGAAAAAATCAAAGAAATCCGCAGCAGGCTTCTTTATGAAATGGCCTACATTGAATCAGCGCTGGATGATCCGGAGCATTATCCCATGGATCATTACGGTGAGGAACTGGCGGGTAAATTGAAACCTCTGATTTGTGAGATGGAAAAGCTGGCGGAAACGGCAGATGATGGAAGGATGTTAAAAGAAGGTATCAAAACGGTAATTCTCGGAAAGCCAAATGCCGGTAAGTCATCCCTTCTCAATCTGATGGTGGGAAGTGAACGGGCCATTGTTACGGACATCGAAGGAACTACAAGAGATACACTGGAGGAACATATTCTTCTGGACGGCATCAGCCTGAATATTGTGGATACGGCAGGGATCCGCCGAACTTCGGATGTGGTGGAGCAGATCGGTGTGGAACGGGCCAAAAGCCAGGCGGAAGAGGCTGATCTGGTGCTGTATGTGGTGGATGCGACAAAACCACTGGATGACAATGACAGGGAGATTATTCAGTGTATTTCCGGTAAAAAATCCATCGTTCTGTTCAATAAATCGGATCTTGATACGGTTCTGGCAGAGCAGGAGATCCGTCAGATGATGCCCGAGCAGAGCGTTGTGGTCTTTTCTGCAAAAGACGGAACCGGATTTGACGTTCTGAAGGATCGCATTAAGGAAATGTTCTACTCGGAAGAACTGAAGTTTAACGATGAAATTTATCTGACCAGTGCAAGGCATAAGGCTGCTCTGGACAGTGCATATAGAAGTCTGAATCTGGTACTGGAAAGTATTGATGCCGGTATGCCGGAGGACTTTTTTACAATTGATATGATGAGTGCCTATGATCAGCTGGGATATATAACCGGAGAATCGGTGGAAGATGATCTGGTTAATGAAATATTCAGCAAATTCTGCATGGGAAAATAGGAAAACAGAAACAGATAAAAGCTAAAAGAAACAGATAACAGGAAAATAGAGATCAGGCAGTGAAATGAGGTGTGTATCATGCCATATCTGAAAGAAGAATACGATGTTGCTGTCGTGGGGGCCGGTCACGCGGGATGCGAAGCTGCGCTGGCCTGTGCCAGACTGGGTCTTCGGACGATCATGTTTACGGTCAGTGTGGACAGTATTGCCCTGATGCCCTGCAACCCCAATATCGGCGGCAGCTCAAAGGGGCATCTGGTTCGTGAAATCGATGCTCTCGGGGGCGAGATGGGTAAAAATATAGATAAATCCTTTATTCAGTCGAAAATGCTGAACCGTTCCAAAGGACCTGCCGTCCATTCCCTGCGTGCGCAGGCAGATAAGCAGGATTATTCCAGACAGATGCGCAGAGTGCTGGAAAATACGGAAAATCTGGTGATTCGCCAGGCAGAGGTGGGAGAAATCGTCACCGGTGAGAATAATGAGATAACAGGTGTGAAAACCGTATCAGGTGCGGAATATTCCTGCAGGGCGGTGGTGCTCTGTACAGGAACGTACCTGCGGGCAAGATGTATTTACGGTGATGTCAGCTACTATACCGGTCCCAACGGACTGATGGCAGCCAATCATCTGACAGAAAGCCTGATTGCCCATGGAATCGAGATGTTCCGGTTTAAGACAGGTACACCTGCCCGCGTGGATAAGAGGACAATTGATTTTTCAAAGATGGAAGAGCAGTTGGGAGATGAAAAGGTAGTTCCCTTTTCTTTTTCAACTGATCCGGAGTCGGTGCAGAAGGATCAGGTATCCTGCTGGCTGACGTATACCAATGAAGAGACACATAAAATCATCCGGGATAATATTGACCGGTCGCCGCTGTTTTCCGGTGCAATTGAAGGAACCGGCCCCCGGTATTGTCCGTCTATCGAGGACAAGGTTGTCAAGTTTGCCGATAAAAACAGGCATCAGGTTTTCGTGGAACCGGAGGGGCTTTACACCAATGAGATGTATTTAAGCGGTATGTCCAGCTCTCTGCCCGAGGATGTTCAGTATGCTATGTATCACACGGTACCTGGACTGGAAAATGCAGTAATTGTTCGAAATGCATATGCAATTGAATACGATTGCATTAATCCGAGACAGCTGAAACCTACACTGGAATTCAAAACAATCCCCGGTCTCTTTGCGGGAGGGCAGTTTAACGGCAGTTCAGGATATGAAGAGGCCGCTGCACAGGGACTGATTGCCGGTATAAACGCAGCTCTCAGCGTAAAAGGCGAAGATCAGATTATACTGGACCGTTCCCAGGCATATATAGGCGTATTAATTGACGATCTGGTAACAAAGGAGAATCATGAACCTTACCGTATGATGACATCAAGAGCAGAGTATCGCCTGCTTCTGCGCCAGGACAATGCGGATATGCGGTTATCTGAAATCGGGCACAGAGCCGGTCTTGTTTCTGATGAAACATATGAAAAAGTCCTTGCGAAAAAAGCGGCTATTGAAGCTGAGATTGTCCGCGTACAGGAGACACATATAGGAGCAAATCAGAAGGTTCAGGAGTTTCTCCGGGCACATGAAAGCACGGAATTAAAGAGCGGTATTACACTGGCGGAACTGGTGAAGCGGCCTGAGCTGGATTACATGGGATTAGCTGAGATTGATCCGGAACGTCCGGAGATTTCCGATGAGATTGCCGAACAGGTAAATATTCAGCTGAAATATGAGGGCTATATCAAGCGGCAGATGCAGCAGGTAAAACAGTTTAAGAAACTTGAGAATAAGAAACTGTATGTTGATTTTGATTACAGCAGGGTTAAAGGTCTTCGGAAGGAAGCCATGCAGAAACTCAATCTGTATAAACCCATGTCTGTGGGGCAGGCTTCCCGTATTTCAGGAGTATCTCCGGCAGATATTTCTGTTCTGGTTGTTTATCTGGAACAGCATGGGAGCCGGCAGGACAAGTAGAAATTTTTCGTAAAATGCCTTGCTAAAGGAGAAATTTATTTGGAATATTTAAGAACTGTATTTGAAAAGCATGGATTTTTACTAACAGACCAGCAGGTGCGGCAGTTCAGACAGTATTATGAGATGCTGGTTGAAAAAAACAAGGTGATGAATCTTACGGCTATTACAGAGTATCGTGAGGTAGTTGTGAAACATTTTCTTGATAGTGTTTATCTGGGGAAATACGAAGAACTTTCCGGAGAGATTTCAGTGATCGATGTGGGGACGGGAGCAGGCTTTCCGGGAATTCCCCTGAAGATCCTGTACCCGGATATGAAGGTGGTTCTTCTGGATTCACTGAATAAGAGAATACGTTTCCTTCAGGAAGTTATCGATGCACTGTCGCTGGAGAATGCACAGGCTGTTCATGGAAGAGCAGAGGAAATTGCACGAAAAGCAGAATATCGTGAGCAGTTTGATTACTGCGTATCAAGGGCAGTGGCAAGTCTGAATTCTCTGTCTGAAATCTGTCTTCCCTTTGTTAAAGTGGGAGGATGTTTTGTATCCTACAAATCCATGAAAGGGATGGAAGAACTGGAACTGGCAGGGAAAGCAATTAATTTACTGGGTGGCTGTATCGGCGGGATGCCTGCAGCAGCTAAAAAACCGGTAGAACATTTTATATTGGAAGAGAGGAGTGCACAGGTCGAGCCTATGGAACGCAATTTTATCAGGATCGGCAAAGTGAAAGCTACTCCGCGCAAATATCCCAGAAAACCGGGAACACCATTTAAAGAACCATTAAAATAGTGCAGCGGTTACTTTTTTGAAAAGGACTGCTTTAGCAGCGACTGATGGAACTGTTCAGAGCCAGCCTCGAAAACATTGTCTGGCTCTGAACAGTTCCATGTTATTTTTCAAAAGCTATGATGGGATCAATGACCTTTTCCTGCAATACATCGATAAAACCGTGATCGGTCACCGCATATTCCGGAATAACGGATAAACATACGAAGGAGAGTACCATAAATGGAACAGTGATGGTAGTTTCTCCACTCATATTCTGTATTGCGAGGTTGGCTTTTTCTTTTTCAGCGGCAAGTTCTTCGGCAGGCAGGTCGCTGAGAAGTCCACAGACAGGGTATGAAATTTCTGATAGGATTTTTCCCTCATTTACTACAATTTGGCCTCCCTGAATTTCATTCAGACGATTGACAGCCAGGGACATATCTTCAAAATTGGTTCCAAGTACGATGACATTGTGATTGTCATGTCCAATGGAACATGCAATGGCACCGGATTTCAACTGGAATCCGGACATGAAAGCTTTTCCAATCTGACCGTTTTTTCCATGTCGCTCTACCTGAGCAATGTACAGAATATCCTGTTGTATATCACATTGCACGATACCGTTTTTGACGTTTAACCAGGCTTTGACGGGTGATGTAATCAGCGCACAGCTTTCGGTTTTCATGGCAATGACCTGAACCCGTTTTATATCTTCAGATACATGAATGTGAAAATCTTCCGGTGTTACAGGACGCTTCATGTGCATGGTATTCAGAAGGATGGAGTCGTGAGCGGCAGGAGAGTAGTGGGTAAGTATCCGATTATTTTCCATCCAGAGTTTTCCCGCGGAAATGACGCTGAGAATTCTGAAATCTTCAGGTCCTGATGTTATGTTGATGTCAGCGCGTCTGCCCGGAGCGAGAATACCAATCTGATGTTCCACGTGAAACATTCTTGAGGGATTAATGGTTACCATCTGGATTGCCGTAACGAAGTCTATTCCTTCTGCCAGAGCAATGCGGATGGATGAATCCAGATGCCCTTTGGAAACAGCGTCGCATACATGGAGATCATCGGTTACAATACTGGTATTGGAAGTATCCAGATGATTCTTTTTTATTGGCTTCAGGCAATCACGAAGATTGCCTGCGACGGATCCTTCCCGCATCATCAGATGACAGCCCGAGCGCAGTCGTTCCAGGGCTTCTGATTCAGAAACCGCCTCGTGATCTGCAGCAACACCAGATGCAATGCAGGTGGTCAGATTTGTGCCGGAAATTCCCGCTAGATGTCCCTGAAGAGAAAGCTTTTTATCAGCGCAGATATCCATAGCCTGCAGGAGTTCACCGTCTCTGGAGATAATAGAGAAACCGGATATTTCAGAGATACCTGCAGCCTGGGAGTCTTCAAGCCCCTGGGATATCGTTTCCGGATTAAAATGAAAGGCACTGGTTTCCAGACTGGGAGCACAGGGAATGTGAGAAGGCACAATAAAATAAATATTGAGAGATGTTTCTTCGGCTTCTTTTAAAATGGCTTTAATACCTTCCAGACCGGAAACCACACCGATTTCGTGAAAATCCGTCATAATAGTTGAAGTGCCGTGAGATTGAATAGCAGACGCAAAATTCCGGATCGAAAGGTTACTGCTTTCCGGATGGATATGGCCATCGACGAATCCAGGTGTCAGATAGTTGTTTTGAGCATCGATAATCTCTGTGTCAGGACCGATGCAGTAGTCGATATTTCCAACCGCAGCAATATACTCTCCGGAGACAGCAATTCCTCCGGAATAAATTTCACCGGTAAAAACATTGACAATCTGACCATTGATTACAACAAGATCTGCGTAACATTTACCGCAGCTGACATCAAGCAGATGTTGGTTCATAAATATACCTCCTGAATGAGTTTCTTGTCCGGTATGAGGGTCTCAGGTCATGTGTTTTCATGCAGGCACGAAAAACATGACATCACGAAAAACATGACATTTTGACCATTGTATCATGATTATAATATGATGTTATTTTTGTATAACATATATATTAAATAAAATTGGATAAATATATATTTATAAGAATAAAAAGTAATAAAACAGAAACATATTTGATTGGAATTATATTACCATAAAACAGTATAAACTGCAACGCCAATTTCATTTGACGCTTTCATCATTATATTGTTCCGGTAAAAGTATGAACAGTTATATGGATTTTTAATGTTTCACGTGAAACATTAAAAAAACGTAGAATTGTAGTTTGATTAGTGTTATAATGAATCCAGTTTTTGATGCTGCTGTTGCATTTTGAAAAGGTAATCGGCATCTGCATTATTTTACTGCCTGCTATAGGTGGAAGATCGAGAGTAAAATTTGATCTAAGAAAGGATAAGAATATATGGGTAGAATTATTGCAGTCGCAAATCAGAAAGGCGGTGTCGGTAAGAGTACTACCAGTATTAATCTGGCCTCCTGCCTGGCTGCTGAAGGAAAACATGTGCTGACCATTGACATGGATCCTCAGGGAAATACTACAAGCGGATTGGGATTGGATAAAAATAATCAGAAGTATACAGTGTATGACCTTCTTTTGGGTGAGGCTTCTATTAATGAATGTATTGTCCGGGAAGTGTTTGACAATCTGGACGTTCTTCCTTCCAATGTTGATTTGTCAGGAAGCGAGATTGAATTGATTGGCGTGGAACGGAAAGAATACATATTAAAAGAAAATGTGAGACAGGTGAAAGACGATTACGATTATATCATTATCGATTGTCCGCCGTCGTTAAGTATGCTTACGATCAATGCCATGACAACTGCAAATACGATTCTTGTTCCAATCCAGTGTGAATATTATGCTCTGGAGGGATTAAGTCAGCTGATTTATACAATCAGTCTGGTGAAGGAACGTCTGAATCCGGAACTGGAAATCGAAGGTGTGGTATTTACCATGTATGATGCAAGAACCAATCTGTCACTTCAGGTGGTCGAAAATGTAAAAGGATATTTGAAACAGAATATTTACAAAACAATTATACCCAGAAATGTACGGTTGGCAGAAGCGCCCAGCCATGGATTGCCGATTAATATCTATGATCCAAAATCAGCAGGTGCGGAAGCTTATCGTGCGCTGGCTGAAGAAGTCATCGCCAACGGAGACAGGATATGATTTCCTGTCCTGATATAAATAATGAAGGTGTCAAATGAATCTGACACCTTGATGCAAACGGATTTCTCCGCGTTTCACGCTTCTGAAATCCTGAGAACTGGCAGCTGATAGGCAACATTATTTCACAAGTCATAAAAGAGGAGAGGTGCAGATGGGTAGAAAAGGTGGTCTTGGCAAAGGTCTGGACATTTTGATTCCTCAGGGAGTATTGAAAGAGGAGCCGAAAGAAGAAAAAAAGAATTCCGCTCAGGAAAAAGCGGATTTTATGGTCAAAATCAGTCTGGTTGAGCCTAATAAGGAACAACCCCGAAAAATATTTGATGAAGGCGCTCTGGCTGAACTGGCAGATTCTATTAAGCAATATGGAATTATACAGCCAATTGTGGTAGTAAAAAAAGATGATCATTACGTGATCGTAACGGGAGAACGAAGGTGGAGAGCGGCAAAAATTGCCGGATTAAAAACCGTTCCTGTTGTGGTGAAAGATCTGACAGAACAGCAGATAATGGAGTTGTCTTTGATCGAAAATATTCAGAGAGAAGACCTGAATCCGGTTGAGGAAGCAATGGCTTATCAGCGTCTGATACAGGAGTTTCACATGACACAGGATGAAATTGCCAGGAAAGTTTCAAAAAGCCGAACGGCTATTACCAATACAATCCGATTATTAAAACTGGATAAGGATGTGCAGGAAATGCTGATATCACATCAGATCACCAGCGGACATGCCAGAGCACTTCTGGGGCTGGAGAATTTTGATGAGCAGTATGATCTGGCAATGCGGATTGTGGAAGAAGGATTGAGCGTCAGAGATACTGAGGAACTGGTTAAATTAATGAATCAGCCACCTGAAGAAAAGGAAACGAAAAAAACGGAAGAACCGGTTGATGAACAAACCAGAATTATTTATGAGAATTATGAGAACCTGCTCAAACGTCTTATGGGTACAAAAGTAAGCATCAGGAAAAAGAAAGATGATAAGGGGAAGATCGAGATAGAGTATTACTCTCTGGAGGAACTGGAGCGCCTGCTGGATTTGTTCCAGAAACTTCCGGGAGATGATATGGCATAAAGTCGAAGACACGAAAACGATAATATGGCATAAAGTCGAAGATACGAAAACGATAGTATGGCATAAAGTAGAAGACACGAAAACGATAGTATGATATAGAGTCAATAATTAAAATCGACGGAATGATATTAACAAGAGGATGGAGACGAGAAATGTTAGAAAACAGTATGTTGAATGATTTGCTTTTTGACCCGGCATATATCATTGCAGGTCTTGCGGCAATTACTTTTATTCTGTTCATAATGGTGATTGTGTGCCTTGTGAAATTAAGTGGTCTGAAAAAGAAGTACAGAAAATTTATGGAAGGCAGTGATGCAAAATCACTGGAAGAACTGATTCAATCAGAAGTATCGAATATCAAAAATCTGCAGACAGAAGATATAAAGATAGAAGATGAGATCAGGAATATGAATCAGGTGATTGCCGGGTGTTATCAGAAAACAGGTGCTGTAAAGTACGATGCACTAACCGGCATGGGAGGTCAGGTGAGCTTTGCACTGGCTATGCTTGATCGGAAAAATAATGGAATCATGATCAATTCTATTCATACAAGAGAAGGAAGTTATCTGTACATGAAGGAAATCGTGGATGGAAAATGTGAAGTGCTTTTAGGGAAAGAAGAACAGCAGGCTTTGGATAAAGCAATGGGTGTAACAACAAAGTAAGGCTTTGAAATACATAATCTTTTGACCCTTGTATCAAAAAATGGAGTAATGTTTTTAGCAGACATTACTCCGTTTCTGCATATTATTATAATGAGAGCGGCAAAATATTTGCAGCCGTAATATTTACTATAAAAGTCCCGGACAGCAGCCATGTGATGAAGCATGCTTGCATGCGTAATCACATGGATATTGGACGGGCTACCCGTATGAGCAAGTAGCGAAGCGAATTGCGAATACGGAGCGATTGCGTCAGCAATCAACTATTATTTATGGTGATGTCTGCGTCAGCAGACATGTCCGTTTAGGGATGATTTTGAATGTTTCACGTGAAACATTCCAGAAAAAAACAGGAGAAAAAATATGTCTGGTTCAGTTTTAGGAAATGTTTTTACAGTTTCAACATGGGGAGAGTCTCATGGAAGAGCATTGGGAGTAGTTGTTGATGGATGTCCGGCAGGACTTGATCTGGCAGAGGAAGATATTCAGAAGATGCTGGATCGAAGAAAGCCGGGACAGAGCAGATTTACAACAACCCGTAAAGAAGGAGATGAAGTTCAGATTCTTTCGGGAGTGTTTGAAGGAAAAACGACAGGAACCCCGATTTCTATGATTGTCTGGAATAAAGACCAGCGCTCGAAAGACTATGGACAGATTGCTTATTCTTACAGACCGGGACATGCGGATTACACCTTTGATCAGAAATATGGATTCAGGGATTACAGAGGCGGCGGACGGTCATCAGGACGTGAAACAATCGGAAGAGTAGCAGCAGGGGCAATTGCTCAGAAAATTCTGGGTGAGCTTGGAATTGAAATTTATGCTTATGCAAAATCAATCGGTCCGGTAGATATCGACTATGAAAAATTTAATAAAGCAGAAATATACAATAATAAGGTATATATGCCTGATGCGGAAGCAGCAGCACGTGCAGAAGCTTTTCTTCAGAAAAAAATAAAAGAGCAGGATTCAGCCGGAGGCATAGTTGAGTGTGTAATCAAAAACATGCCTGCAGGCGTGGGAAATCCGGTATTTGACAAATTAAATGCAAATCTGGCAAAAGCAGTTATGTCAATCGGAGCTGTAAAAGGATTTGAAATTGGCGATGGATTTGATGCAGCGAGAAGCACCGGATCTGTAAACAATGATGAGTTTGGCATTGATGAAAGCGGGAAAGTTATTAAAAAAACCAACCACGCAGGGGGAATTCTGGGAGGCATGAGCGATGGTGCCGATATTGTTTTTCGTGCCGCATTCAAACCGACTCCAAGCATCAGCAGGGAACAGCATACAGTAACCAGGAACGGTGAAGAAATTAATATGGTGATTCACGGAAGACATGATCCGATTATTGTACCCAGAGCAGTGGTGGTTGTGGAATCAATGGCTGCATTAACGATTGTGGATCTGTTATTCAGCGGAATGGCATCACGTATGGATTTTGTGAAGAAAATATATGAAAGATAGACAGAAAAAAAGCAAAACCCTGTGAGGTGGATACGCAGTCATACACGTGCTGAGTACTGAACTGTTCACTTGTTTGTCTTATAAAAACCCCCGGGTACCCTGTATGGTTCGCTCTGAACTTTGGGTAACCGGGGATTTCTATATGTATATGCCTGACGGTGCTGCTTGCGGCAATACGGGAAATGTTTCACGTGAAACACTTCTCAAGTCCTGAACTCAGCTGCACAGATTCAGTATATTGCGCCATATTACTGCATGCTGCGCTATATTGCTGTATAGTACAGTAATTACTGTATACTGCGGCAAGGCAAGGCTTAATTCGAATCGTACTATTCTATTATTCCTTATAGAAATTAATCAGGCAGCCGGCAAGAATGATTTTGCGCTCATCATCTGTCAGGTCGCCAAGACGCAGTTCGAAAGGAACCAATGTATCTTTTACAACATAAGCGGTAATTACACTTGCTTTTTCCTGGATTGCTTTGCGGATTCCGGGAATGAATACGAAGTCATCAATGCCAAAGGGCAGTTCTTCCTGATCAAACAGGAAAGGAAGCATACCCCAGTTGATCAGGTTGGAACGATAACGCTTGGTTGCATATTCTCTGGCAATGTTAGCCCAGCCACCAAGCACTTTCTGGCATGAAGCAGCCTGTTCTCTGGCAGAACCGTCGCCGGGTTTTACAGCATAAATTGTGCTGCCGATGCCGGTTTCGCGGGCTTTTAAGTCAGGATAAGATGCTTTGATTACCTTGAAAGCAGCATCATAGGCGGGATCTTCCACCTGGCAGGGACAGCTGTTGGTGCGTCTTACTTCTTCTACAGATCTTACGGCTTTAGCTTTTCCTACATAAGCGGGATCTTTTCTTGATAAGGTAAACTCTGCAAGTCCCAGAGGATTGGAACGATAGGAGGATGTCTCACCTGAAGGAATCAGTTCATCTGTTGTAGTAACCGGATCATGGATAACGGATGCTACACGCAGCAGAAGGTCTTCTGTAAGCGGAACCATGGAAGGCCAGTCTTTGATATTGGGACCGAACTGAATCTCAACTTCGGGATGAGCCACGCCCTTGCTGTCATATACGCGGTTTTCGTAAATAGTATTGTCAAAGAAATATTTCTTGCCGGTATATTCCACATCCATGTCAGTAGCGGCAGTGAGGAAACCTTTGTTGGCAGCGGTTGCAGCGATGGAACGGGCATCCATAAGGGCAACAGCAGAGAGCTGGCCACTCTGGATTTTAGAACCTTCTCTGTTGGGGAAGTTTCTTGTTGAGTGACGGATGCTGAACGCACCATTGGCAGGAGTGTCACCGGCACCAAAGCAGGGTCCGCAGAAAGCAGTTTTAACAATAGCACCTGATGTCATCAGGTCTGCAACGCTTCCGTTTTTAACCAGTTCCAGATAAACGGGAGTAGATGCAGGATATACGCTTAATGTAAATTTATCATCACCGGTAAATCTGCCTCGCAGAATATCAGCAGCGGCACAGATATTTTCAAATCCGCCGCCTGCACATCCGGCAATAATACCCTGATCCACATAAAGTTTGCCGTCGATTACTTTATTTCTTAAAGTGAAATCACAGGATTCACCGAAAGATACGCGGGCTCTTTTTTCCACATCATCCAGAATATCGTCCAGGTTTGCCTTTAATTCATCAATTTCATAGGTGTTGCTGGGATGGAACGGCATGGCAATCATGGGCTTGATCGTGCTCAGATCTATAACAATGGCACCATCATAGTAAGCTACAGGCTCGGGATTCAGCTCTTTATATGCATCTGCACGGCCGTGTAAAGCAAGATAATCGGAGATTACAGTATCGGTTGTCCAGATAGATGACAGACAGGTAGTCTCTGTTGTCATAACATCGATACCGATACGGAAATCAGCACTCAGCTTTTTAACACCGGGGCCTACGAATTCCATTACTTTATTGTTGACATAACCATTTGCAAAAGTAGCACCGATAATAGCCAGAGCAACGTCCTGAGGGCCAACGCCTTTCATGGGTTCGCCTGTCAGATAAACGGCAATGACGCCGGGCATCTTTACATCATAGGTACGGCCCAGCAGCTGCTTTGCAAGTTCACCGCCGCCTTCACCGATTGCCATGGTACCGAGAGCACCGTAACGGGTATGGCTGTCAGATCCCAGAATCATCTTTCCGCAGCCGGCCAGCATCTCCCGGGCATACTGATGAATAACTGCCTGGTGAGGAGGTACATAGATACCGCCGTATTTCTGTGCACAGGTAAGACCAAACATGTGATCATCTTCATTAATTGTACCGCCAACGGCGCAGAGACTGTTGTGGCAGTTTGTCAGTACATAGGGAATGGGGAACTTCTCCAGTCCGCTGGCTCTTGCTGTCTGGATGATTCCGACATATGTAATATCGTGAGAAGTCAGACAATCAAATTTGATCTTTAACTGTTTCGGATCATCGGATGTATTGTGAGCCTGCAGAATATTGTACGCCATAGTTCCCTTTGCAGCATCCGATTTGGAAGGAACAGTACTGCCCAGCTTCGAAGAAAGGACGGCAGGAGCTTCGCTGTTATCCTCAACCAGTAACTCACCGTTTAACAGATAAGCACCATTTTCAAAAAGTTTTACCATAAAGGCCTTTTCCTCCTTATAAAAAATTATCCGACAGGGAGCAGCAAACAAGCCATAAAATCCTCCGTCGGAATCAAAATGAAATATGTTGTATAAGAGTTTCACGAGAAACTCAATACTGTGCTGCAACTGCCCAGAGATAATACAATGTATTATTAAGGTTGGCTTTGAACAGTTACCTGTGCCTATTATACTTGAAAATTCGATGCAACTCAATAGAAAGATTCATGAAATATGGGAAAATATACATGATCCAGGCATAAAAATGCATAGAAAAGTAATAGAAATGTTCTTAAAAATAAAAAACTCTGCCGCCAACCAATCGACAGAGTTTTTTATTAAGGAAATAATATGAAGGCTTTATCAGAAAATATTCGCGATATTTCTGATGCTGATAATATTATATCGTTAAATACGTTCATAATCAAATATAAATATATAAATAAATAGTATAGCTTAAAATAGATGACTGCTGTTCAGAGCCAGTCTGAAGGCACTGCCTGTTTCTTCTGTGTGGCGCGGCCGGTCTCAGGAAGAGCTTCGGTACGGTATATCAGATAAGACGAATACCGGAAAAAAATATCACATACATTATATCAGAGAACAGATCCGGGTGATTGTATGCTGAATCATATCTGGGCGGCAATGCTGCTTGCCGGCTTTATATATGGAGTTTTAACGGGAAAATTGCAGGGGATGACAGATTCCATGCTGCAGGCGTCAGGTGATGCGGTGGATTTGAGCATCACTCTTCTGGGTGTTATTGCATTCTGGTGCGGGATTATGGAGATTGCTCAGGAAGCAGGGCTGGTTAAAATTTTAAGCAGGAAAATGAAGCCGGTGATTCATTTTCTTTTTCCTGATGTGCCGGAAAATCACAGAGCCCTGGATTCCATTTCCATGAATTTTATTGCCAACGTTCTGGGGCTGGGCTGGGCTGCGACACCTGCCGGGCTTGAAGCTATGGAAGGGCTGGCAGAACTGGAAGATGAAAAAAGAATCAGAACAAATGGTAACAGTATTAAGAAAGTCGAAAAGAAACATGGCAAACAGGAAGCCAGCAATGAAATGTGTACCTTTCTGGTTTTGAATATTTCATCTCTGCAGCTGCTTCCTGTTAATATTATTGCCTATCGGATCCGGTATGGCAGTGAAGTTCCGGCTGCTGTTGTCGGCCCTGCTGTTCTGGCTACATCAGTGAGCACAGCAGCCGCGGTTATATTCTGCCGATTTATGAATCGGAAAAAGAACTGAAATCTGTCTGCTTCAGAACAGGTCCGATTTTTCATAGAAACATGCCTGTGGGAAGTGTTAAAATACAGGAAAAGGAGGGAACGTTTTTATGAAAAATTATGTAATTACAATTGCCAGAGGGTTCGGAAGCGGCGGAAAAATGATCGGAAATATGCTGTCAGGGGAACTGGGAATTCCCTGTTATGAAAGGCAGATTCTGAAAATGGCTTCGGAATACAGCGGCATTAATGAGAAGCTGTTTAATGAGGTGGACGAGAAACTGAGAGGTTCTTATATTGCAAAAGTACTGTCCGGATTTCCGCGTACTGATTCCATCGCTGAGCCTACGGAAAAAGAATTTGTTTCGGACGTGAATCTGTATAATATACAGGCTGAAATTATCAGAAATCTGGCCAGAACAGAATCATGTATTATTATTGGAAAATGTGCGGACC
Organism: Lachnospiraceae bacterium; assembly: GCA_022774705.1. Taxonomy (GTDB): domain Bacteria; phylum Bacillota; class Clostridia; order Lachnospirales; family Lachnospiraceae; genus TWA4. The sequence goes on from JALFLM010000199.1 coordinate 23,825, forward strand.
GGATCCTGAAAAACTACAGCAATACCATCAGTGTTTACGTGGAAGCTCCCAGGGATTACTGCGTAAAAACGGTCATGGACCGTCTGGGTGTGGAAGAGGATGAGGCTAACGGGATGATCTACCGCACCGATAAGTATCGCGCGGAGTATTATAAATATTATTCCGGAGGTCAGGACTGGACCAATCCGACCAATTATGATCTGGTGCTGAATCCTGCAAGGATGGGTCTGGAAAACTGTGTGAAAATTATAAAAGAATATGTCAAATTAAAGATCTGATCAGAATGCTGCATTGCTGATCAGATGAAACAGTGTAAATTTCCGGTTGCACCTTTTATGAAAATCTGGTATCATGCTTCTTAAGGTACATTCAAAGGCGAGTGGCATGTCTTTGAATGTGCCTTTTTTTGTGCAGTTAATCCGGAATTATGAAAGGTGGGGGAGTTGTTATGAAGAATTATGTAATTACAATTGCCAGAGGTTTTGGAAGCGGCGGTAAGACGATTGGAAATATGCTTTCGGAAGAGCTGGGAATTCCCTGTTATGAGAGGCAGATCCTGAAGATGGCATCAGAGTACAGCGGGCTCAGTGAAAATCTGTTTATAGAGGTGGATGAGCGGTTGAGAGGCTCCTATGTGGCCAGAAAGCTGTCCGGCATTCCGGGAACCAATACCATTGCGAAACCCACAGAGAAAGAATTTGTTTCCGACCTGAATCTGTTCAATATACAGGCTGAGATTATCAGAAATCTGGCTAAAACAGAATCATGTATTATTATTGGTAAATGCGCCAATAACATTCTTCGAAAGTACAGCAATGTAATCAACGTTTATATTGAGGCTCCCAGAGATTACTGTGTACAGAGTATCATGAATCGTCTGGGGGTGGAAGAGGATGAAGCCAATCGTATGATTTATCATACGGATAAATACCGCTCGGAATATTATAAATATTATTCCGGCGGTGAGGACTGGACCAACCCGACCAACTATGATCTGGTTCTGAACACGGCACGGATAAGCAAAGAAGACTGTGTGAGAATTATAAAAAAATATGTGCAGATGAAAATGGAACAGAACTGATGAAAAGGCAGGATTGCCGCGAATATGACAGAACTGCAAGAACTGCAAAACGTGAAACAGGAGGATAAAAGTAATGCGTTTGAATCCCAAGGAACAGGAAAAGCTGATGCTTCATATGGCAGGGATGCTTGCCAGAGAGCGCAGAGAAAGAGGATTGAAGCTGAACTATGTTGAGTCAGTTGCCTATATCAGCTCAGAGCTGCTGGAGATGGCCCGGGATGGGAAAGAAGTGGTGGAACTGATGCAGCTGGGCAGTAAAATTCTTACAAAAGATGATGTGATGGAAGGTGTCAGTGATATGGTAACGGAGGTGCAGGTGGAGGCCACCTTTCCTGACGGAACCAAACTGGTTACCGTACATAATCCCATCCGGTAATCAGGGCCGTTAAGGATACAGGTACAATTTTGACAGGAGGATTTTGACATGAAGATAGGTGAAATTATGCCGGCAGACAGAGATATTGTTCTGAATGAAGGCAGAAAAACTGTTTCCATAACTGTTGCGAATACGGGAGACCGGCCGGTGCAGGTGGGTTCCCATTTCCATTTTTTCGAAGTAAACCGGCTGCTGAAATTTGACAGGAAAAAGGCATATGGATATCGGCTGGACATTCCTTCAGGTACATCGGTACGATTTGAGCCCGGCATGGAGAAAACGGTGTCGCTGGTGGAATTTGGAGGCAGAAAACGTATATATGGTTTGAATGATCTGACACGCGGACAGACAGGTGAAGATACACTGCAGGCTTCTCTGAAGAATGCAGAAATAAAAGGAATGCTGGAGGAGAAATAGATGAGTTACAGGATTTCGGGTGAAAAGTATGCCATGATGTTTGGTCCGACAATCGGTGATAAGGTGAGACTGGCGGATACCAACCTGATTGTTGAAGTGGAGAAGGATTATACTGTTTATGGAGAAGAAGCCAAATTCGGCGGCGGGAAAACGCTGCGTGATGGAATGGGCCAGAATGTGAAGGCATGTCGTGATGAAGGGGTTCTTGATCTGGTGATCACCAATTGCCTTGTCATTGATTCCACTGGTATTTTCAAGGCGGATATCGGCATTAAGGATGGAAAAATTGCAGGTATCGGAAAAGCGGGAAATCCGGATAATATGGATGGTGTGACACCGGGAATGACGGTGGGAGCAGCAACAGAGGCTCTTGCAGGCGAAAACATGATTCTCACAGCGGGAGGAATTGATACTCATATTCATTTTATTTCTCCTCAGCAGATTGACTGCGCTCTGTATTCCGGGGTTACTACCATGATTGGCGGTGGAACCGGGCCGGCTGACGGAACCAATGCTACTACCTGTACACCGGGTGCATGGAATCTGGGAATGATGCTGAAAGCAGCAGATGAATACCCCATGAATCTGGGATTTCTGGGAAAAGGCAACTGCTCCGATGAACGCCCTCTGCGGGAGCAGGTGGAAGCAGGGGCTATGGGACTGAAAATCCATGAGGACTGGGGAGCAACACCTGCGGTAATTGATCATTGTCTTAATGTTGCAGATGAATATGATGTGCAGGTTGCTATCCATACTGATACCTTAAATGAAGCAGGGTGCGTGGAGGATACGATCAATGCCATTGCAGGCCGAACGATTCATACGTATCACACAGAAGGAGCAGGCGGCGGTCATGCGCCGGATATTATCCGTGCGGCATCATTTCCCAATGTGCTGCCTTCTTCCACCAACCCCACCATGCCATTTACGGTAAATACCATTGATGAGCATCTGGATATGCTTATGGTCTGCCATCATCTGGACAATAAAATTCCTGAAGATGTGGCTTTTGCCGATTCAAGAATCCGTCCGGAAACAATTGCTGCAGAGGATGTACTGCATGATCTTGGGGTCTTCAGTATGATGAGTTCCGATTCACAGGCTATGGGGCGCGTTGGGGAAGTGATTACCCGTACCTGGCAGACGGCTCATAAAATGAAAGAAGAAAGAGGGCCGCTGCCTGAAGATCATGGAATGGGCAATGATAATTTCCGCGTAAAACGGTATATTTCCAAATATACGATCAATCCGGCAGTTACTCATGGAGTGGCAGATTATGTGGGTTCTGTGGAAGTGGGTAAAATGGCGGATCTGGTGCTGTGGAATCCTGCATTTTTTGGAGTAAAACCGGATATCATCATCAAGGGCGGCATGATTATTGCAGCTAAAATGGGAGATGCCAATGCATCCATACCTACCACCCAGCCGGTGCTGTATCAACCCATGTTTGCAGCTCACGGCGGAGCCAGACATGCAGCCTGTGCCACATTTGTATCCATGGCGGCATATAAAAACGGCATCCGGGAAAAACTGGGATTGCAGAAACAGGTTCTTCCGGTATCAAAATGCCGCACCATCGGCAAATTCAGCATGAGATACAATCATGAAACACCTGAGATTCTGGTTGATCCGGAAACCTACGAGGTAACAGCAGACGGAGTTCATCTGACCTCGAAACCGGCAAAGAAACTTCCTCTGACTCAGATGTACAGCCTGTTTTAAAAAGTAATTGCAAGAAAGGAAAGAGTTTCGTGATATTTTTACGAAACTCTTTTTTTATGGACATTTTATCTGTGAAATGATATTTTATTATTTAAAAAGTTACGGAGAGTGGAAGATATGGATGGAGTAAAATTTGATCATTTATTATACGGCGGAGATTACAATCCCGACCAGTGGCTGGAACATCCGGAGATTCTGGAAGAAGATATCAGGATGATGAAAAAGGCTCATATCAACACGGTTTCACTGGGGATTTTTGCGTGGTCCAGGCTGGAACCGCAGGAAGGCGTCTATGATTTTGACTGGCTGGAGAAAATCATAGATCATTTATATGAAAATGGGATCAGCGTCAATCTGGCGACTCCCTCCGGTGCAAGACCCCATTGGCTGGCGGACCATTATCCCGAGGTGCTGCGTGTTAATGCGGACGGCAGCAGAAACATGTTCGGTGTGCGCCACAACCACTGCTACACATCACCTGCTTACCGCCGCAAAGTAAGAGCAATCAATCAGGCACTGGCTGCCCGGTTTGATTCTCATCCCGGTGTGATTATGTGGCATATATCAAATGAATACGGGCAGGACTGCTACTGCCCGCTGTGCCGGGAGGCTTTCCGGGGCTGGATGAGGGAGCGGTACAGTTCCATCGATGAAGTGAACCGGAAATGGTGTACGGCTTTCTGGAGTCATACCTATGACAGCTTTGACCAGATCGAGCCTCCCATGCTGCACGGTGAGAACTCGATTCACGGTCTGTATCTGGACTGGAGAAGGTTCGTAACGGATCAGGTCATCGATTTTTACAGGAAGGAAGTGGATGCACTTAAGGATGGGGGAGCGAAAAAGCCGGTGACTACCAACTTCATGTATAACTTCAAGGATTATAATTATTTCAGATTTGCACAATATGTGGATGTGGTCAGCTGGGATAATTATCCCACATGGCACAAAGGGCCGGAAGCGCTGACCGCCATGGATACGGCCATGCAGCATGATACCATGCGTTCTCTGAAAAATCAGCCTTTCCTGCTGATGGAATCCTGTCCGGGTCCTACCAACTGGCAGTCTGTCAGCAAGCTGAAACGCCCCGGCATGCTGGAAGCTGCATCTCTGCAGGCTGTTGCCCACGGCTCGGACAGCGTGATGTATTTCCAGATCCGCAAGGGAAGAGGCGGTTTTGAAAAATTCCACGGTGCGGTGATCGATCATTACGGAAAGGACGATGACAGAACGTACCGGGAGTGCTGTGAGGTGGGTCAGGATCTGCTGTGCCTGGAGGAATGCAATCACACGGATGTGAAGGCTGATGTGGCTGTTGTGTACGACTGGGAGAACCGCTGGGCGGTGGAAGAATCGAAGGGTCCCCGCAACAAGGGCATGTTCTATAAGGAAACCGTATTGAAATCCTATGCTGCATTCCGCAGACAGGGGTTGAATGTGGATCTGGTGGACATGGAGAAGTCTCTGGATGGCTACCGCATCGTTGCCGCGCCCATGCTTTACATGTTCCGCGCCGGTTTTGAAAAGAAGGTAAGGAAATTTGTGGAACTGGGCGGAACCTTTATCATGACATACTGGAGCGGCGTGGTGGATGAAAATGACCTCTGCGTACTGAGGGGAACCCCCGGCGGTCTCATGGATGTAATGGGGCTGCGCAGTACGGAAATCGACGCGCTGTATGACGGGGAAAGCAACCGTCTTATTCCGGCAGAAGGCAGCCGGATGGCAGGTGAATATACCTGCCGGAATCTTTGCCAGCTGGTGGATGCAACCACTGCAGAATCGCTGATGGTATATGGTGAAGAGTTCTATCAGGGAACGTCTGCCCTTACGGTGAACCGGTACGGTGAAGGAACAGCTTACTACGTATGCGCTGATGCAGAACAGAGCTTTTATGACGATCTGTACCGCATGCTCTGTGCTGACGCAGGTATCAGGGGTCCTCTTTCCTGTCCTTTACCTGAAGGTGTAGAGGTGACCACAAGAGAAGGCAGAAATGCAGAATTTATCTTCATTCAGAATTACGCAGGCGGTGAAGTAAAACTGCCGGTATCCGTAAAAGCTGAAGGATATGAAGTGATTTTCAGAAGCCGGGAAGCAGCTGCAGATGAAGAAATTATCCTGCAGAGATTTAACACGGTGGTTTTGAAAAAAATATTGTAAAAAATGTAATGATGTTATAAAAACCTGACAAATCGTCCCGAACCCGGGAAAAAAGGAACGTTCAAACCTTGACACGGGAAAAATCACCTGATATAATTCGCACATATGACAAAGGAGTCGTCCACGGAATTTTCCGCGGCGGCTCCTTTTTGTTATACAGCATTCGGTAAAGGAATTCCTGCATGTGTTTTTCGCGGAATGAAATTCCCCAGCCAACCATTATACTCCTGCAGTACAGAATTGTTTTACCGGATTATTAAGGAGGAAATGTTATGAGAAGTAAAGGCATATTAAAGAGAATCATGTGTGCGGCCCTTGCGGGTGTGATGGCTTTTTCCATGACAGCATGCGGCGGCTCCGGATCAGGTGACAGCAGCGAACCCATTAAAGTAGGTCTGCTGCATTCACTGACCGGTTCCATGGCTATCAGTGAGGTGTCTGTACGGGACGCGGAAGTGCTGGCCATTAATGAAATCAATGAAGCAGGCGGCGTGCTTGGACGTCAGATTGAATATGTGGAAGAAGATGGTGCATCCGATCCCTCCACATTTGCAACAAAAGCAGAAAAACTGATTGTGGATGATGAAGTGGCTACTGTATTCGGCTGCTGGACCTCATCCTCCAGAAAAGCTGTAAAATCAGTATTTGAAGATTATGAAAACCTGCTCTGGTATCCTGTACAGTACGAAGGTATGGAAGATTCATCCAACATCATGTATATGGGAGCAGCGCCCAACCAGCAGATCGTACCTGCCATCGAATATCTGATTGATCAGGGATATAAGAAATTTTTCCTGCTGGGTTCCGATTATGTATTCCCCAGAACAGCCAATATGATCATCAATGCCCAGTGCAAAGCGGCAGGTGTTGAGGTTGTAGGAGAAGAATATGCGGATATGGAACAGACCGATTTCTCCTCCATCATTTCCAAAATCGAAGCAGCAAAACCCGATGTGATTATCAATACACTGAATGGTACCGGCAATGTATCTTTCTTTAAACAGCTGGCTGAAAAGAATTATACATCCGATGATCTTATGACCATGTCCTTCTCCATTGCGGAAGAAGAAGTGGCAACCATCGGCGCTGATATTCTTAAGGGACATATGGTGTCATGGAATTATTACATGACAACTGATACAGAAAGAAATAAGGAATTTGTTGAAGCATATCAGAAAGCTTACGGGAAAGACCGTGTAACCTCCGATCCGGCAGAAGCTGCATACGATGCGGTTTACATGTGGGCAGCAGCCTGTGAAAAAGCAGAAAGCACCGATGTGGAGGATATTCTGGAAGTTGTTGATGGATTATCTATTGAAGCTCCGGAAGGAACTATTACCGTAAATGGTGAAAATCACCACATTTCCAAACCTGTTCGTATCGGTCAGGTCAGCGAAGATGGAAAAATCAATGAAATCTACGCAACTGAGAAGCCTGTAGAACCCGATCCTTACCTGACTACATATGACTGGGCTGTGGAAGCAGGGGTTCAGCCGCTGGAGTAAGCGAATAAAAGTCAGTGTGAAACGCGTATGATCTGCGCGGTGTCAGTACTTTAAGAATGCAGTATTTACAAATGGCATACCGGGGGTCCGACGGAGGACTGCTTTGTATGCCATTTTGTATGCTGCTGCGGTCTGATGAACGCAGCAGCTGAAGATAAAAAAATGAAAATCTGATTCAATATCTGAGATGAAAGAGGTTAGTTTATGGTTGGTACATTGTTTAATGGTCTGAGTTTAAGCTCAATCATTCTTCTGACATCACTGGGCCTGGCAATTACCTTTGGCCTGATGCGGGTTATCAATATGGCTCATGGCGAGTTCCTGATGATTGGTGCGTATGTAACCTACGTGGTTCAGCAGTTCTTTATCAGTTATCTGCCGGAGAGCATGTTTGATCTGTATTATTTTGCGGCGATTATTGCCGCCTTTACTGTTACATTCCTTTTTGGAGTACTTCTGGAAAAACTGGTGATTTCCCGCCTGTATGGCCGTGAGATAGACAGTCTGCTGGCTACATGGGGAATCAGTCTGATTCTGCAGCAGGCGGCCAGAACGATTTTCGGCACACAGGGAGTGCTGGTTACTTCTCCGGGCTTCCTGAAAGGCGGTCTGTCCATCGGAAATACAACATTTTCCTATAATCGTCTGTTCATCCTGCTTATGGTCGGTCTGTGCATGCTGATCGTGTGGTTTGCAATGTATAAATCGGGTTTCGGTGCGCAGATGCGTGCTACCATGCAGAACCGCCCCATGGCGCAGTGCATGGGTATTAATACCAGAAAGGTAGACAGCGTAACCTTCGGTATCGGTTCCGGTCTTGCCGGGATTGCAGGATGCTCCGTTGCTTTGCTTGGTTCCATCGATTCCACCGTTGGACAGAGCTATATCGTAAATTCTTTTATGGCTGTTGTACTGGGCGGCGTTGGTAAACTGCTGGGCACTGTATTCGGTTCCGGCATTATCGGATTTGTCAGCATTCTGTTTGAAAAATTTACTTCTGCCTCCATTGCAAAGGCAATTGTGCTGATCATTATCATTATCTTCCTTCAGAAAAAACCTCAGGGTCTGTTTGTGGTAAGATCACGGTCACTGGATGAATAAGGAGGGCAGAATTTATGAAACTGATCAAGAAAAACGGATATAATGTCTGCTTTGGAATCATCGTTATCATCCTTGGGGTGATGCCACTGCTTCTGCAGGCTGATATGATAAAAAGTACTACTGTTTTATATCTGGCAAAATGCATGTGTTTTGCCATGGTTGCCATCGGACTGGACCTGATCTGGGGCTATACGGGTATCCTCAGTCTGGGTCACGGACTTTATTTTGCCCTGGGAGCTTACGGCATGGGCATGTACCTGAAGCTTCAGGCCACCGGCGGCAAAATCACGGATTTCATGCAGGTAGGCGGACTGACAGAGCTGCCTGCTGTCTGGAAAATGTTCAGATACCTGCCTAACACCCTGATTTTCATGCTGCTGATCCCCGGCGCGCTGGCCGGAATTCTGGGATATTTCATTTTTAAAAGCCGTGTTAAAGGTGTATATTTTTCCATTATTTCACAGGCACTTACCTGGGCGGCATATTCTCTGTTTATTGCACTGTCTCCCTATACCAACGGTAATGTGGGCATTACGGAGATTAAATCTTTATTCGGCAGTATCAAAGGGCCGAAAAATCAGGGGAATCTGATCACTCTGTTTTATGTGACGCTGGTTATGCTGATTCTGATCTATGCTCTTTCCCGTTTTCTGGTTACACGGAAATTCGGCAAGCTGCTGATTGCTATTCGTGACGGGGAAAACCGTACCTATTTTTCAGGATATTGTGTAAGCCGCTATAAAAATGTGGTTTATGTTCTTTCCGCTGTATATGCGGCTCTGGCCGGTGCGCTGTTTGTCAATCTGAACGGTTCAGTTACGCCCACCCAGATGACCATTTCCACATCTGTTACCATGGTAATCTGGGTTGCCATCGGCGGCCGGGGCACACTGATCGGTGCTGTAATCGGTGCATTTCTGGTTAATCTGTGCGAATACAATTTAAGTTCCGGTTCACTGGTTGAAATCTGGCAGTATATTATCGGTGCGTTGTTTGTAATTGTTATTCTGTTCTTCAAAGGCGGTATCGTTGGTATCGTTACGGATCAGATTCCCGCGCTGATCCGCAGAAAACGCAGAAAAAGCGGCAGAGAAGAGGCATAGGGAAGGAGACTGAATGCGATGAATGAGAATTATAAGAAAAATAATGTAGTTCTGGAAATCAAGGGCATTGGTGTTACCTTCGATGGTTTTCACGCTTTGACCGACGTTAATATTGATGTAAAACGCAATACCGTACATTTTTTTATCGGACCCAACGGTGCCGGAAAAACCACTCTGCTGGATATTATCTGTGCGAAGACAAAGCCGACTCAGGGAAATGTATTCTATTATCCTGATAAAGCCCGTCAGCAGAAGATCCGGCTTACCGGAATGAAGGAGTATAAAATCGTTACGGAGGGAATCGGAAGAAAGTTTCAGGTCCCTTCTGTATTTGTGAATCTGACCGTGCTGGACAATATGATTCTCTCATTAAAGGGACATAAAGGGGTGTGGGATTCCATTTTCTTTAAGCTGTCAGAAGAACAGCTGCAGCTGATCGATGATACTCTGAAACGGGTCGGTCTGGAAAACAGGAAGGAAGTTAAAGCAGGATCCCTTGCTCATGGAGAAAAACAGTGGCTGGAAATTGCCATGCAGCTGGTTCAGAAGCCCAATATTATCATGCTGGATGAGCCGGCTGCAGGCATGGGTAAGCCGGAGACCTTTAAAACAGGCGAAATCTTAAAGGAAATCAAAAAGGACTGTACAGTTATCGTGGTGGAACATGATATGGACTTTGTAAAACAGGTGGCTGATATGGTTACCGTCCTTCATGAAGGAAAGGTTCTCATGGAAGGAAATATTCATGATGTGCTGGCGGATGAAACCGTGCAGGCTGTATATCTGGGCAGAGGAGGCGAACGCAATGCTTAAAATAAATGGAATGGATTCTTATTATGGCGAGAGCCGCGTGATCGAAGGCCTGGATCTGAATGTGGAAAAGGGAAAAATCACCTGTCTGATCGGAAGAAACGGTGTGGGAAAGACTACTACGCTGAAGAGCATCATGGGTATTGTGAAAACACCTGTCGGCAGCATCACTCTGGATGGTCAGGAAATCATCAGAATGAAGACTTATGACCGGGCGAAGCTGGGCATCGGCTATGTCCCCCAGGGGCGGGATATTTTCGGTCAGATGACCGTGCAGGAGAATCTGGAGCTGGGCCTGCAGGCAGCAGGAGGCAAAGGAAAAGTCCCGGATTATATCTACGACCTGTTTCCTATTCTCCCTGAATTTGCAAAAAGAAAAGGCGGCGATCTGTCGGGAGGACAGCAGCAGCAGCTGGCAATTGCCAGAGCGCTGGTGGCAGAACCCAAAATCCTGATTCTGGACGAGCCTACAGAGGGTATACAGCCTTCCGTCATTCAGGACATCGGTGATGTCCTGCGCAAAATCAACAAAATGCGCGGCTTGACCATACTGATCGTGGAACAGTATCTGGATTTTGTACTGGGGATATCCGATTATCTGTATGTCATGGAACATGGAGAAATCATTATGCAGGGTGAAACTGCAAAACTGGATGCAGCCCAGGTACAGAAGGTCATGACAGATTAGAGACGGATGTTGTATTAGTGTTTTGATTATAAGTTATTGTAACTGTTCTGACTGACTCTGAACAGTTGCAGATTTTTTGTTAACCTCTTTATAAATGTGCGGTTCCGTACTTTCGGGACTGCACATGAAATCTCAAAAAGCGAGGCTCCCACTTGAATTTGCAGACCTGATTATGAGCAGTATGTTTCAAACAGTTGTTTCAGTGCGGAGTCTTGCTTTTTAGTGCTTTATTTTTTCATGGAAAGGATGAGTATAGTATGATTTGTGAAAACGTTCTGGGAAATATTTCGGAGGAGAGATTTCACGGGTTTCATATAGATTTTGTAGATATTGAGTGGTATGAGGCTTTTAAGAAGCTTCATAAAAAGGTTACCTTCGGCGGTGTGGAGATCGGTATCCGGCTGGGAAATGATATTCTGGTCAGAGGACTTCGACAGGGGGATGTGCTCTGGTACGGAGAAGATGAGGTGATTGCCGTAAATATTCCCGAGGCGGAGATGATCGTGGTGGATGTGCAGCCGGATCATCCTCGGATGATTCCGAAGGTATGCTATGAAATCGGAAACCGGCATGCGGCATTACTGTATGGAGATACGCCTTACCAGTTTATTACACCGTATAATGAGCCTGTATTTGATATGCTGGGAAAGCTTCACGGAGTCAGCGTAAGAAAAGAAAAGCAGAAGATGGATTTTGATAAAAGAATTTCAGCTTCTGTCAATGCGCATACGCATTAAGAAGAGCGGATATTGAGGACATTAAGAATATTAAATATTAAGGCTATTAAGGCTATTAAGGCTATTAAGGTTATTAAGGTTATTAAGGTTATTAAGGATATTAAATATTAAGGAGATTGAGTTATGAAGGAATTTCTGCTGCTTCAGATAAATGATGCACTGTTTCCGGTGGGCGGATATTCCCACTCCTATGGTCTGGAGACGTATATCCAGAAAAATCTGGTATCTGACCGGAAATCGGCACTGGATTATGTGAAGAAATATACGGGCAACAGCCTTTTACACGGAGACCTTCTGGCGGCGAAGCTGGCCTGGGAAATCTGTCAGGGAGAAAAAGAAACGGTAATGAAACGGCTTTGTGAGCTGGATCAGGTCATTACAGCTTCCAGGATTCCTTTTGAGCTGAGACAGGCCGGTGAGAAAATCGCTTCCCGCTTTCTGAAAACACTTCTGAATCTTCCGATTGATTATGAAATGCCCTGGTTTAAACAGTACGGGGCTGTCAGAGACCCGTATTGGAAGAAAAATTATGCAGTAGCTTATGGGGTTTTCTGTGCAGGTGCCGGGCTGGGACTTGATGAATCCCTTTCCCATCTGCTGTACGCTCAGACATCCGCACTGGTTACCAATTGCGTAAAAACAATTCCTTTAAGTCAGACAGACGGTCAGCAGATTCTTTATGAGTGTCTGAAGCAATCTGACAGGCTTCTGGAGCGGGTGAAGAAAATGGACATGGATGATTATGCGGTTTCACTGCCGGGGGCAGATATCCGGAGTATGCAGCATGAAACACTGTATTCCAGGCTGTATATGTCATAGCGGGGACATGTGAGTAAACACCAGCATGAAGCTGCTGTGCTGCTGATAAAGGTTGTGTGAATTTGATTGAATTATTGTATTAGCATGGTGATACAAAAAACAGGAGGAAACGGTATGAGTTACGTAAAAGTAGGTGTGGCAGGTCCGGTCGGTTCCGGCAAGACTGCATTAATTGAGATTTTAACAAGAAAGCTGGCAAAGGAATACAGCATCGGAGTTATTACCAATGATATCTATACGCAGGAGGATGCGGAGTTTCTCTGTAAGAACAGCGTGCTGCCCCGGGAGAGGATCGTCGGCGTGGAAACCGGAGGATGTCCTCATACGGCTATTCGTGAAGATGCTTCCATGAATCTGGAGGCGGCAGATGAGCTGATTGAAAAATTCCCTGATATCGAGCTGCTGTTTATTGAAAGCGGCGGGGACAATCTGTCGGCAACCTTCAGTCCGGAGCTTGCAGATGCTACCATTTTCGTAATTGATGTGGCAGAAGGTGATAAAATTCCCAGAAAAGGAGGCCCCGGTATCACACGTTCCGATCTTCTTGTCATCAATAAAATTGATCTGGCGCCCATGGTCGGTGCGGATCTGTCAGTTATGGAAAGGGATTCGAAAAAGATGCGCGGAAACCGGCCGTTTGTATTTACCAATATCCGCAGCGATGAAGGAATCGACAAAGTGATCGACTGGCTGAAAAAAGATGTACTTATGGAGGATCTGAAATAATATATGAGTGACAGAATGGACAGTTGTGTGGAAAAATATGAAGGGTATGCGGAAAATCCGGCAGAGAAGTATGAACAGGAGCTGCAGGAAAGCAGCTTTGGCAGGACTTCACAGGTATTTATCAGAACGGAGGCTTTAAAGGGTTCTACGGAACTTGCAGATGTGTATTTTACAGCTCCCTTTAAGGTAATGCGTCCCTTTGCCGGAGAAAACGGATGGAAACAGATCATGATCATGTCTGTTTCCGCCGGAACCATGGCCGGGGACAGACAGCGCTACCGTCTGGAAATAGGTTCGGGAAGCCGGGTGGAGATTACCTCCCAGGCTTATGAGAAAATCCACCGCATGAAAGAAGGATTTGCTGAAAGAGAGACGGAAATCACCGTGGAGCAGGATGCAATTCTGTATTACCGCCCGCAGCCGGTAATCCCCTTTGCAGGCTCCGATTTCCGCAGCCGTACGGTGATTCATCTTCGGGGAAAGGACGCCCGCCTGATTATGAGTGACATACTCTGCTCCGGACGGGCTGCCATGGGGGAACATTTTGCCTACCGGTATTATGGCAATCTGGTGGAAATCTATAAAGGAACCGGGGAAAATCAAAAAGCAGATGAAGGAGAAAGCGAAGATAAAAAGACACTGACGGAAAAAAAACGGGAATATCTGTACTATCGTGATAATACAAAATATTCTCCATGCGAAAATAAAATGGATATGACGGGATTCGGCATGTATGAAGGGTACGGATATCTGCTGAATCTGCTGTTCAGTAATATTCCTGTTGATAAAGAAGAAATGGAAAAGATACGGAGTATCATCGAAAAAGCTGAGAGTGAACAGATTACAGGAGGATGCAGCCGCACATGGGACGGAGATCTGGTGCTCCGGGCACTGGGGATGAGTGCGGAAAAGCTGGAAAACCTGTCGGAAAGAATTGTGAAGGAAGTAATGGAGAATATGTAACTGTTCAGGACTCACTTTGAAAAATTGTAAAAATCGGAACTATTTGGGCGAAAAACTTGTATTTGTCAGAATTAAGTGGTAAACTCCTTGTTTGAAATTTAGAAAATATTAAAAAAATCTAAAATTTATATAAACATAATTGCTGTATGAATGTTATATGAAATTTTAGAATCAGAATTCAAAAGGAGAGATTTACGATGAATGGTTTACTTATGATGCTGATCGCCATCGTTGTACTGGGTGCAGGTTATCTGGTTTACGGACGCTGGCTGGCAAAGACCTGGGGTGTTGACCCCGACGCAAAGACTCCGGCTTATGAACTTCGCGATGGCGTTGATTATGAACCGGCTGATACTCAGGTTGTTTTTGGTCATCAGTTTGCTTCTATCGCAGGTGCAGGCCCCATCAACGGACCGATTCAGGCAGCTGTTTTCGGTTGGGTACCTGTACTGTTATGGCTGCTGATCGGTGGTGTGTTCTTTGGCGCTGTACAGGATTTCTCAGCCATGTACGCATCCGTTAAGAATAAAGGCCGTACAATCGGTTACATTATTGAAGAGTATATCGGCAAGCTGGGCAAGAAGCTGTTTCTGCTGTTCTGCTGGCTGTTCTGTATTCTGGTAGTAGCAGCATTTGCCGATGTTGTAGACGGTACTTTTATGGGATTTGCAGAAGATGGTTCCAAAATCGCAGCAAACGGTTCTGTTGCCATGACTTCTACTTTATTTATTGTAGAAGCAGTTGCTCTCGGATTTATTCTCCGCTATGCAAAGCTTGGCAAGGTTCTGAATACGATTCTTGCAGTTGTTCTGCTGGTTGCAGGTGTTGTAATCGGTCTGAACTGCCCTATTTTCATTGCAAAGAGTACATGGCAGATCATTGTATTCCTTTATATTGCAGTGGCTTCTATTGTGCCTGTGTGGGCTCTGCTGCAGCCTCGTGATTACCTGAACAGTTATCTGCTGGTTATCATGATCGTAATGGCAGTTATCGGTGTTCTGTTCACAAATCCCACCATCAATCTGCCTGCATTTACCAGCTTCTATGTAGAAGGAAGCGGTTCCATGTTCCCGATTCTGTTTGTAACCATCGCATGCGGCGCTGTTTCAGGTTTCCATTCACTGGTTTCTTCCGGTACTGCATCCAAGCAGATCAACAATGAAAAGGCAATGCTGCCCGTTTCCTTCGGTGCAATGCTTCTGGAATCCATGCTGGGTGTTATTTCCCTGATTGCAGTAGCAAGCTTTGCAGCAGGCGCTGCAGCTGAAGCCGGTTATACAACACCGCCTCAGATCTTCGCAGGTGCAATTGCAAACTTCATGGAAACTGTGGGCCTGCCTCACAACGTTATTTTCACACTGATCAACCTGGCAGTATCCGCATTTGCACTGACCAGTCTGGACTCTGTTGCACGTATCGGACGTATGTCTTTCCAGGAACTGTTCCTGGATGCATCTATCGATGATGACAACATGGAACCCTGGAGAAAAGTCGTTACCAGTAAATATTTCTCAACGATTATTACTCTGGTTCTGGCTTACATTCTGGCAAAAGCAGGATATGCCAATATCTGGCCGCTGTTCGGTTCCGCAAACCAGCTGTTATCCGCACTGGCACTGATTGCCTGCGCTGTTTACTTCAAGAAAACAAACCGCAAGGGCTGGATGCTGTGGATTCCCATGCTGATTATGCTCTGCGTAACCATGACAGCTCTGGTACAGAAGATCATTGCTCTGGTAGCTGCTCCCACAGCAGGCAACCTGCTGCAGCTGGCGTTTGCCGTAGCACTGATGATTCTGGGCATTATTGTAGCAATTCAGGGGCTGAAGAAGCTGTTCCTGGAAAAAGAAGAAGCGTAACTGTTCAAATCTATTTGGCGGATATGCCGCACCGAGGAAACACAAAGTGTTTTCGAGGTTGGCTCTGAACAGTTACAGAAATATTACGATAGGTAAAGAAACGGGACTTTCCGTGCCGGACTGAGGCTGCTCCGGGCGGAAAGTCCCGTTTTGCGTTGTGTACATTTTGCGATGCATGCAGAGTGTGTGCTGTGTCTGTATGAATACAGGTTTTCTTCTTCTGTTAGTTTTTTAATGCGGTAATTGGCACCACGTATACTCCGTCAGAGCGCCGGTAAGCAGCATTGGCCCATCTTTACACAATTTTAATGTCAGAACGGAAATTCTAACACACATTTCACGGGAACTATGGAATACTTAAAATAACATCAGAAAAAACCGGACGGAGGTGATCCCATGAAAGTGATTTTTTTGATTGTGTCAGTAATAGCTGTACTGGTGTACGGTGATTCTGTTATGAAAAAGGTTGATGCATTTCTGGAAAAAAATCAGATGGCGATCAGCCGGGAAGATACGGAAGATAAATGATAACTATAAAGAAATCTGAACAGTAATACAATAAAGGGCTGGTCTGAAAGGGCCGGCTTTTTTATTGTGTAAAATGCATTTCCGTGATAATATCTTCATAGCAAGACGGGAGGCGCGTATTATGGATGAACATATTCTGGTCTGCCTTTCTTCAGCTCCGTCCAATGAGAAGATTATCCGTACGGCGGCGCGGATGGCAAAGGCTTTTGACTGTCAGTTTACGGCTCTTTTTGTGGAGACGCCGGATTTTCATGCCCAGACGCCGGAGAATAAAAGGCGCCTGCAGGAGAACAGCAGTCTGGCGGAGCATCTCGGCGCGAAAATTGAGACTGCTTACGGAGAGGATGTGCCGTATCAGATTTCCGAATTTGCCCGGCTGTCGGGGGTTACTTCCATCGTTTTGGGCAGCAGCGTGGTGACAAGGAAGCATTTTCTGCGTAAGCCCACGCTGACGGATCAGCTGATTTCCTATGCACCGGGAATCGATATCCACATTATACCGGATTACAATACAGACGTGAATTACCGGCCGCGGAAAATGAGAACGAATCAGAGATCTGATATTCTGAGAAATGTGGTAAAAAGTGTAGGGGTGCTTCTGGGGGCTACGGGCCTCAGCCTGCTTTTTTATAATCTGGGATTTACCAATGCCAATATTATCATGGTATATATTCTGGGTGTGCTGCTGACTTCCGTGGCTACGTCACATCAGATCTACAGTCTGATATCCTCTGTGGCCAGTGTATTTATCTTCAATTATCTGTTTACTACGCCGCGTTTTACACTGACTGCCTACGAAACAGGGTATCCGGTCACGTTTGTGGTTATGTTTCTGACTGCATTTATTACGGGGACATTTGCCATGCGGTATAAGGAGCAGGCAAGACAGTCCGCGAAGATCGCCTACCGGACCAGGATTCTTTTCGATACGGACCAGCTCCTTTCCAAGGCGAAAAATAAGGATGAGATTCTGAATGCAGCGGCGGAGCAGATTGTCAAGCTGCTGAGGCGGAATACGGTGATTTTTGAGGTGAACAGGGGGGAACCGGCGGGGCTGCGTCTGTTTCGGGGCAGTATGGAGGAGAATAATGCGGATACCGGAAACTGTCAGCGGTATGATCTTCAGAGAGAACTGCCCACTGTAAAATGGGTGGTGATGCACAATCATTCCGCCGGTGCCACCACTGATACGCTGTCGGATTCCCGTTATCTGTATCTGGCATTGCGTGTCAATGAGCGGGTTTACGGCGTGGTTGGAATCGAGGCGGAAAACAATCCTCTGGATGCGTCGGATCACGGCATACTGCTTTCCATTCTGGGGGAATGTGCGCTGGCTCTGGAAAATGAGAAAAATGCCCGGGAGAAGGAGGCTGCCATGGTGATGGCGGAAAATGAGCGCCTGCGGGCCAATCTGCTGCGGACGATTTCCCATGACCTGCGAACGCCGCTGACAACCATTTCCGGCAATGCCAGCAATCTGCTGAGCAATGGAAGCAGCTTTGATGAGGAGACGAAACAGCAGATATATTCCGATATATATGATGATTCCATGTGGCTCATCAATCTGGTGGAAAATCTGCTGTCTGCCACGCGGATCGAGGAAGGCCGCATGACGCTTCGCACCACCACGGAGCTGCTCAGCGATATTGTGGAGGAGGCTGTGCATCATATCAGGCGGAAGGCTGCAGGACATCAGCTATCGGCTGAATATGAGGACGATCTGCTGCTGGTCAGAGCAGACGCCAGACTGGTGGTACAGGTGATCACCAATATTGTGGATAATGCGGTGAAATATACGCCGCCCGGGTCATCCATACAGATTACCACGCGGAGAATTGAGACTGACGGAGAATACAGAAAGTCCGGAAAGCCGGATAGAATGAATACCATGGCAGAGATTCGCATTGCTGATAACGGCGGCGGGATTTCTGATGAAGAGAAAACGAGAATATTCGATAAATTTTACTGCGGAGCAAACAGGATTGCGGACAATCGTCGCAGTCTGGGGCTGGGACTGTACCTTTGCAGGGCCATTGTGGAGGCGCATGGAGGCACCATCTGCGTGACGGACAATCAGCCCCGGGGAGCTGTATTCAGCTTTACCCTTCCGCTGGAGGAGGTTACACTGCATGAGCAAAATAATGATACTTGTGGTTGAGGATGATGCGCCTGTGCGCAATCTGATTACGACCACATTGAAGGCACATGATTACCGCTATATAACGGCAGCTACCGGTGAAGGCGCGGTGATGGAAACGGCGTCTCATAATCCCGATGTAATTTTCCTGGATCTGGGGCTGCCGGATATCGATGGGGTGGAGGTAATCCGGCGCATCCGCACCTGGTCCAATATTCCCATCATCGTAATCAGCGCAAGAAGTGAGGATACGGATAAAATCGATGCCCTCGATGCGGGAGCTGATGATTACCTGACGAAGCCCTTTTCGGTGGAAGAACTGCTGGCAAGGCTGCGGGTTACCCAGCGACGTCTGGCGCTGATGCAGAATAATAATGCGCAGCAGGCCATGTTCATTAACGGTCAGCTGCGCATCGATTATGCGGCAGGGTGCGCATTTCTGGGGGAGGAGGAACTTCACCTTACGCCCATTGAATACAAGCTTCTGTGTCTTCTGGCCCGCAACACGGGCAAGGTGCTGACCCACAAATTCATCACCCAGAGTATCTGGGGAAGCAGCTGGGAAAATGATGTAGCTTCCCTGCGGGTATTTATGGCGACGCTGCGCAAAAAGCTGGAAAGCAGACCGGGTTCACCCCAGTATATTCAGACCCATATCGGAATCGGATACAGGATGCTGAAGATTGAATAAGTGACTGCGGAGGTCTGTTTTTTTACTGTTGCTGCAGATTTAATCAATTACGATTTACTAAAGTATAAATTAGTAAATCGTAATTGACTAAAATAAAAAAAGGCGGTATAGTGTATTTACAGGAATTGCAGTGATCGATAATCGGAGGTGAAATTATGTTTATTGGCAGGGAACGGGAACTGGCTTCATTAAACAGGATGTACACATCGGATAGATTTGAGTTTGCAGTCATTTACGGACGGCGCCGTGTGGGAAAAACGGCATTGATCAGCAGGTTTATCAGTGATAAAAAAGCCGTTTATTTTATGGGTGTGGAAAGCAATGCCAAACAGAACCTGGAAAATCTCAGCAGAAGTATTATGGAATTCAGAGGAGATATGTATGCAGATACTTCTTTTCTATCGTTTCAGGCGGCACTGGAGTATGTTTTTCAGCTGGCAGAAAAAGAGCGTATCATTCTGGCAATTGATGAGTATCCTTATGTCGCCCGGTCTTCCGAAAGTCTTGCATCAACACTTCAGCTTCTGATCGATAAATACAAAGAGAATTCAAAATTGATGCTGATTCTCTGTGGTTCTTCCATGTCCTATATGGAAGATCATGTACTTGCCTATAAAGCACCGCTGTATGGAAGACGGACAGCGCAGATGAAAATACTGCCGTTTGATTTTGCGGATAC
The DNA here is from genome assembly GCA_022774705.1 of Lachnospiraceae bacterium. Lineage (GTDB taxonomy): Bacteria > Bacillota > Clostridia > Lachnospirales > Lachnospiraceae > TWA4. The sequence continues at coordinate 43,930 of JALFLM010000199.1, forward strand.
CTGCCGTTATTTTAAAAACTTTTCAGATATGGACAAGGCATTGATTTATGGAATTGTGGGTGGTACACCCCAGTATTTTCTTCAGATGGATGATCGGTTAAGTATGGAGGAAAATATTAAGAATACGTTTTTGAATCCAACATCCTCTCTTTTTGAGGAACCGGAAAATCTGCTGAAGCAGGAAGTAAGGGAGCCGGCTCTGTACAATGCCATTATTACGGCTATTGCAACGGGTGCATCGCGTATGGCTGATATTTCTGCAAAAATTGGTGAAAGTACAAGTGTCTGTACTTCGTATCTGAAAAATCTGGTGGAGCTTGGACTGGTTCGAAAAGAAACTCCCTATGGAGAAAAAGCGTCGCGCAGGTCGATTTATGTGATTGATGATAATATGTTCCGGTTCTGGTATCGGTTTGTGCCTGCCAACAACTCGATTATTGCCAGAGGAGCGGCTGATCTGGCATATAAGCGGATTGAACCGCTGTTATCCGATTATATGGGCAGAATATTTGAACAGATATGTACGCAGTATCTGTGGAAACTGCTGCTGGATGGGAAATCTCCTGTTGAATTTTCTGAGCTGGGACGCTGGTGGGGAACTGATCCGTCCACCCGCAGCCAGACTGAGATTGATATCATGGGAGAGCAGGATAAAGATACTGCATTGTTTGGCGAATGCAAGTGGACGAATGAAAAGGTTGATCTGGGAGTTCTGGAAACTTTGAAGAAACGAAGCGGGCTGTTTCATCACCGCAATGTTTCTCTGTATCTGTTTTCCAGAACAGGGTTTACCAGCGGCTGCATTGATGCAGCAGATGAGGCCGGCAATGTTATGCTGGTCACTTATCAGGATATTCTGAATGATATGATTTTCTGCGAATAAAAATGCACAAAAAATGTATAAAGATGCTTTACTGTATTGACAATCCGTTCTTTGAGTGATAGTCTGTCATTATCTGATTTACAGCCCCTGTTACGGCGTGTTCTGGAAATGCGGCGTTTTGTTCAGGGGCTGTAACTGACTGATTGAACAGAGCTGCGGTGTGGTAAGCTGGCCGGCTCCGGGCGGATACGCCGCACCGGGGAAACGCACAGCGTTTTCAAGGTTGGCTCTGAACAGTTATATTATTTTTCATAATGGAGAGAAGGAGAACTGCTATGAAGCGAAAAAATGGATATCCGGCGGGTAAGAATTCTGCCGGAAAGCGTTTTCTGGCGCTGTTTGTGCTGATGACCCTGCTTCTGGTGATGGCACTTTCGGGATGCGGCAAAAAGGTGGAGGCATCCTTTGTAAAAAGTACAGATGACCTGGGCACGGCAAAGATCGGCGTACAGCTTGGTACAACAGGTGATATTTATGCTTCGGATTACGAAAAAGAAGGGGCAACCATCGTAAAATACGGAAAAGGAACCGATGCGATTCAGGCTCTGAAGCAGGGCAAGGTGGACTGCGTGATCATTGACGAGCAGCCTGCAAAAGCGTATATTTCCGGAAGTCCGAGTCTGTCCATTCTGGACGAGGAATTCGTGGTGGAAGAGTATGCCATCTGTATTTCCAAGGAGAATACGGAGCTGAAGGAAAAGATCAACGCTGCTCTGGCTGAGATTAAAGAAAACGGAACCATGGATAAGATCATCAGCAATTATATCGGTGATTCCACACAGGGCAAATATCCTTATGAATCCCCTGAGGATGTGGATCGTTCCAATGGTGTTCTGAATATGGCGACCAACGCGGAGTTTAAACCATATGAATACATCGAGAATAATGAAATTACGGGTATTGATGTGGACATGGCACAGGCTATCTGTGATGTGCTGGGTATGGAACTGAAGATTACCGATATGAAATTCGATTCCATCATCAGTGCGGTTCAGTCAGGCAAGGCTGATGTGGGTGTTGCCGGTATGACTGTTACTGAGGATCGTCTGAAGAGCATTGATTTTACGGATTCCTACACGACAGCTACACAGGTTATCGTGGTGCGCAACGGTAAGAGTGATGCCATTGCCGATTTAAAAGCCAAGTTTTACAACAACTTTATAAAGGACAGCAGATGGCAGTATCTGACCTACGGTCTTGGAACCACTCTGCTGATCAGTTTCTTTGCAGTTATCATCGGTATTGTGCTGGGCTTCCTGATTGCCATCGGCCGCAGCACCTGTGATATGACCGGCAAAGCGAAACCGCTGAATATGATTCTGAAGGCTTATCTGACGGTGATCCGCGGTACGCCGGCCATGATTCAGCTGCTGATTATTTATTATGTTGTATTTGCGTCAAGCGATATCAATCCGGTTCTGGTGGCTTCCGTTGCATTCGGTCTTAATTCGGCTGCCTACATTGCTGAAATTGTCCGCGGCGGCATCATGTCCATTGATGTGGGACAGTTTGAAGCTGGACGGAGCCTTGGTTTTAACTATACACAGACCATGCGTTATTTCATTATGCCTCAGGCATTTAAGAATGTACTGCCGGCTCTGGGCAATGAATTTATCGTACTGCTGAAAGAGACATCCATTTCCGGTTACATAGGTATCAGGGATCTGACCCGCGGCGGCGATATTATCAGAAGCAATACCTATGATCCTTTTATGCCGTTGATTGCGGTAGCGATTATTTATCTGATTATTGTGGTTGGTCTGTCATCTCTGGTGAGCAGACTGGAGCAGAAACTGAAAACGGATGGAAGATAGGGAGGCGCTGAAATGGAAAAAAACAATGAAGTTATGATTCGTGTAGAAGGTCTGAAAAAGTCATTCGGCGATCTGATGGTGCTGAACGGAATTGACACGGAGATTCACAAGGGAGAAGTGCTGGTTCTGCTGGGACCTTCCGGCTGCGGTAAATCCACTTTTCTGCGCTGCCTGAATCTTCTGGAAGAACCTACGGGCGGAAAGATTTTCCTTGATGACGTGGAACTGACCAGCCCGAAGACAGATATCAATAAACAGAGACAGAAGATGATGATGGTATTCCAGCATTTTAATCTGTTCCCGCATAAGACGATTCTGGAAAATCTGACCATTGGACCGACTAAGCTGCTGAAGCAGAGCCAGCAGGAAGCCGATGCCAAAGCCCTGGATCTGCTGAACCGTGTGGGTCTGCAGGATAAAGCATCTGCTTATCCGTCACAGCTTTCCGGCGGCCAGAAACAGCGTGTAGCCATCTGCCGTGCCCTGGCCATGGATCCGGAGGTGATCCTGTTTGACGAACCTACCTCTGCACTGGACCCGGAGATGGTAGGTGAAGTACTGGACGTAATGAAAGAACTGGCCCACAGCGGCATCACCATGATCTGTGTAACCCACGAAATGGGATTTGCCAGAGAAGTAGCCAGCCGCATCATGTTCCTGGACAACGGCGTCATCGCCGAAGAAGGCACACCCGCCGAAATCTTCGGAAACCCGAAAAACCCCAGACTCAGAGACTTCCTCTCGAAAGTGCTGTAGGGTACTGTCCGGGAATCAGGAGCAGACTGTATTTTTTCCTCTTTTATGGTATAATGGCTTTAGCGGAATATGATTTCAGGGAGGTGAAATTATGAGTGATCATTATGTTATTACGATTGCGCGGGGATTTGGCAGCGGTGGTAAGACGATCGGTATCAATCTGTCAGAGGAGCTTGGGATTCCCTGTTATGAGGATCAGCTTTTAAGGATGGCGTCCGATTACAGCGGAATCAGTGAGCATCTGTTTGCTCAGGTGGATGAGAAACTCAGGGGATCTTATATTAAGAAAAAACTGGCCGGATTTCCCAATATCAACCGGATTGCACAGCCGACAGATAAGAAATTTGTTTCGGATGATAATCTTTTCAATATTCAGGCGGAGATTATCCGTCAGCTGGCCAATACGGAGTCATGTATTATCGTGGGCAAATGCGGTAATCTGGCTTTGAAGGATTATCCCAATGTGGTAAGTGTGTTTGTCGAGGCCGATATGGATTACTGTATTAAGAACGTAAAGGAGCGTCTCTGTGTGGACGATGCGGAGGCTGAGCGTATGATTCTGAAGACTGATAAGTACCGTTCTGATTATTACAGATATTATTCCGGCGGTAAGGAATGGAAAGATCCGAAGGCATATGATCTGATCCTGAACAGCGGCAGAATCGGCATGGATAAATGTGCTCAGGTGATTAAGGATTTTGTTAAAATCAAACTTATGAATAATTAAGTTCCTTTTCGGGCAAGCTAAGGTGGAAATCCTGTTTCAGGGTTTTCACCTTTTTTGTATTAGTAATTGCTCAGGGGCAGGCAGTGTTAATGGAGCCGGCTCTGAACGGTTGCCTATCAATTTATTACCAGAAGGGAGTATCGATATGAACTACAGAACCAAATGTAAAAAGCAGAACGGAAAAGAAAGCAGGATAGCAGCGAGAATATGTCTCATGCTTATGCTGCTTTGCATGGTATTTTCCGTGTCAGCCTGCCGGGCGGTGAATGATACGGAATCCGCTATTGAAAGCGGCATGGATGGGGGGATGGACAATGGGACAAACGGAACGAATAACGGGACAAATGAAAACGGAACGAATAACGGGACAAACGGAAACGGAACGAATAACGGGACAAGCGGCAATGGTACGAACAACGGGACTGATGGAAATGGTACGAACAACGGGACTGATGGAAATGGTGCGGCAGGCGGAACCAATAATGGTGTAAATGGCGGTACGTCGGGCGGCGGTGCGATCGATGGTACTGAGAACGGTACGTTGAATGAAACCGGTGTAAACGGCACCACAGGTAACTGACTGTAGAATATATGCATAATAAACCGGAAAAGTGTCCCGTCGGCTGATGATTCACATCAGCGACAGGATGCTTTTCCGGTTTATGAAACGCTTTTGCTATGGTGGCATGAATTACATATAACAATTTGCAGCAGTTTATACTAAAGCCTTAGCTGCCTGAGCTGCGGAAGCTGCGTCTGCTGTATAGCAGTCAGCACCGATTTCATCAGCGAATTCCTGAGTGATTGGTGCGCCGCCAACCATGATCTTAACCTGATTCTTGCAGCCTGCTTCAATCAGAGCTTCTACAGTGTCCTTCATAGCGGGCATGGTAGTTGTTAACAGAGCGGAAAGACCTACGATCTTAACTTCGGGATCATTCTTAACTGCTTCAACGAATTTTTCCTTGGGAACGTCAACGCCCAGGTCGATTACTTCGAAACCAGCGGATTCGATCATCATAGCAACCAGGTTCTTGCCGATATCATGAAGGTCGCCTGCTACGGTACCGATTACATATTTGCCGATGGAAACACTGGAGTCACCTGCCAGTGAGGGTTTCAGAGTTTCAACGCCTTTCTTCATAGCACGTGCTGCTACCAGCATTTCGGGAACGAAGATTTCGTTGTTTTTGAATTTCTCGCCAATAATACTCATAGCGTCGATCATACCCTTGTTCAGGATTTCAACGGGATCTGTGCCTTCTGCAAGACATTCATTAACCAGGTTGGGAACGAGTTTTGCTTTACCTTTTGTGACAGCTGCTGCTAATTCTTCGATTTTTGACATAATATTATCCTCCTGAAATTTGAAATCCGGCAAATCACCTCTGGTGAGATTCAGTGAAATGCACAGTACAGGTTCCGGCTCCTCACTTCCGGAGACCTGTGATTCGTGGTTCGTAATGGCAGTACCGGTTCCTCATCCCGGTACATGTATATTCTGCCGGGGGCACCCTATGCAGATGGATACCTCCGGAAAAGAATCATATTGTTATATAATTTGTTATTTAACGGGTCCGATCAGACCTTCTCTGTATGCTCCGATATATTCCATGCAGTAGTCATCAAGACCGAGCATTGCTTCTGTAGCATAGATCATACCCATCAGATCTCTGTTCAGCGGATCGAAAATTGCACTGTCCAGACCTGCGTTCATAGCCAGAACGGTGAATGCCTGATTCAGGATCTTACGAACGGGCAGATTGAAAGAAATGTTGGATACAGCACCGGTGATATGGATATCGGGATACTGTTTTTTGATGGTTTCCATAACTTCAACAACCATGGAAATACCATCTTCAGATGTACACAGCATTTCGATCAGGGGATCGATGTGCAGACGGCTGGGAGCAATATCATATTCTTTGGCTTTTGCCATGATTTTGTCAAATACTCTCAGACGGTCTTCTGCGGACTGGGGAATACCGGTATCATCGCTTAACAGAGCAACGCATTCCCATTCGGGATTCTCTTTCATGATGGGGAAGAGAACGTCCATCTTGTTGCCTTCGCCGGATACGGAGTTCAGGATACCGGGCTTGTTGCAGAACTTGTATGCTTCTGCGATTACTTCAGCACTGGGGCTGTCCACTGCGATAGGAAGATCGGTAACGCTCTGTACCAGATCGATGAGCCATTTCATTGTTTCTACTTCAACATCTTCTGCAACGGAAGCACAGACATCAATGTAGGTAGCGCCGGCATCAGCCTGTTTTCTGGCGATGTCTTTGATATATTCTTCGTTTTTTTCTGCAATTGCCTTACCCATGGAAGGGATGGAACCGTTAATTTTTTCACCAATGATAATCACTGTAGAATCCTCCTTTGATATAATCGGCCTTTGTCCGGTACAATCACACCGGTAAAAACAGGAAACAATACATATTTCTATTGCAGACATCCTGCTTCGGAAATATATTGGTGAATTTATAAATATTACCATTCAGTTGCCTGCAATCCCCTCTGAATATGTTGATAGCTTTATTATAAGTGGTGGGATATGGTTCGTAAATTCTAATAATGTTGCTGATTTTTACAATAGACACTACAAAATGTAGCGTTCAAGTTCTCGGAGAAATACAAAACATTTTACAAAATAATGTAAGTGTGTTACTATTGAATCGGAGTAAAGTGCTGATATTTGTATAAAAATGCAGAGAAAATTGTATAAATTGCCAGACCAGGCCCCCGGAGGTGGGAATATGAATATAATATTCAGCGAGATCGCTTATTTGCTGTCCCGGAAACATGAAGTTGATGAGGTCAGGCGCGCATATTTTGATGCGCCTATGGAGTCGGTGAAGAAGTACCGCGGTCAGGTTGAAAAGAAGCAGCTGTATATGATTCCGGTCGGCAGGGTGAAAGAGCTGATTGCTCATCCTGCTGCAAAATTGTCGGAATGTGGTTTTGTTGCATGGGGAAGAGGAACAGAGGAAGACAATGCATGCTGGAAAAGACTGAAAGAAAGCAAGCGAATCCCCACGGATATCATATATCTGTATGATGTGGAGTTTGAGGACGATCTTCTGGAAGAGCTGATTGATATGTTCTTTATGTTGTATAAATGGGAGACACAGCTTCAGGAAAACAGCGGGGAAAAGTGGGAGGATATGAGTACACTGCTGAATGAAGGAAGGCGTGTGATCGGGCTTCCTATGGCTGTTTTTGACCGGAATTTTATTGTGCTGGGGTGCACAGAGGATTATTTTCTGTACTTCCCGGAGACGAGGGACAAACTGATTAACTGGCAGATGAGCCAGATGGATATTAAAAGGCTTCTTCAGAATGAAGACTATCTGAATGCTGACAAGCACCAGAATATTTTCGTATACCCCTCCACACCGTCGAAGCATAATCTTCTCTGTTATAATATCCGTTTTTCGGGAGAATTTTCCGCCCGTATTCTGATGGTGCTGCCGGCATTTGAGTATCATCCGGGGATCGGTCAGCTTTTTATCTGCTTTGCAAAATATGTGGAAGATATGTATCTTCATAATCTCAGGAGTTATCCGGAGGGAAATCAGGACGATGTGGTTCACCAGATGTTTAAAAAGTATCTGTTTCATCCCAGGAAAAAAGATTATGATGTGGATTTTCATGCACTGAGTATGTACAACTGGTATCGTTATGATGAATATCAGATTATTGTTCTTCAGATCTTCGGAACCCGTGAATTTGAACAGGGTGCTTCATACCTGTGCCAGCAGCTGGAGCGGCTGTTTGAATACTCCTGCACCTTCCGTACGGATAAAGAGATTATCTGGATAATCAATTATACCAGAGAGACGGTTGTGAAAGGAGAGGAAGATTTTTTCAGCAGCTTTCCCTATCTGATCCGGGATTTCGGATGCAAGGCAGGTATCAGTGATACCTTTAATGACTATGCAGCTCTTGGCAATTACCGCCGCCAGGCTGATATTGCTCTGGAATACGGCAACAAAAAGGATTCCTACCGCTGGTATTATTATTTTAAGGATTTTACGCTGGATTATATGATCGGCCAGATGACGGTACTGTTTTCGCCGGAGCAGCTTGCACATAAGGGATTGCTGAAGCTGTATGAATATGATAAGGAACATGACACGGAGTATGTAAAGACATTAAAGTATTACATTATGAATCGTTTTAATGCTTCTGAGGCTGCACAGAAGCTGTATATACATCGGACAACTTTTATCAGAAGAATGGAGAGAATTGAAAAACTGATTTCGCTGGATCCGGGGAATCCGGACGAGCTGCTCCATCTTCTTCTGTCCTACAAAATGTTCAAGAGGAAGGAGAATAAAGATGAGTGAGTACAGGGTAAAATTTATGCCGCAGGATATTGAGGTTACAGTGGAAGAAGGGACGGATCTGCTGACTGCTCAGATCCGTGCAGGGCTGCATCCTGATGCGCCCTGCGGAGGCAAGGGAACCTGCGGAAAATGTCTGGTTAATGTTATGAAGGGAAATCCCACCGGGGTCCAGAAGGCCTGCACCACAAAAGTGACCGGAAATATGACGGTAAAGCTTCAGGCCGGCGGGAAACATTCGATTCTGATGGAAGGTGTTCAAAGAAAAATCAGAATTGCATCTGCTGTCCGCAGCGTCAATGTTACGGTACAGCGCTGTGAACTGGGTGGGAATCTGTCCGACTGGAAACGGCTGAAAATGGCTGTTGCGGAGGCTGCTTCCATTGACGAGGCTGCAATCCGGCCCAACATGAAACTCATATCGGATTTGTATCAGGTCCTGCAGGATAATGATTACAGCCTGAATGTGGTGCTCTGCGGAAATGAAATTCTGGATCTGCGGGCGGCGGATGATCCTGTCTATGTGATGGCGTTTGATATCGGTACCACAACGATTGTGGGATATCTGCTTAACGCAGCCACCGGTGAGGAGACAGCTGTTGCCAGCATGCTGAATCCCCAGTCGGAGTACGGTGCCGATGTAATTGAACGAAGCAATTATGCCATTTCCGATGGGGTAGAGGAACTTTCCGGTCTGGTACATGAGGCGTTGAATCAGCTGATTGGTCAGGCGGTGAAGAAGGCAGGAATTTCCAGAGAAGAGATATATATGATTTCTGTGGTCGGCAATACCTGTATGCATCATCTGTTTACCGGGGTTTCACCTAAAGCGCTTGTACATGCGCCGTATAATCCTGCTATCAGCGAGGGACTGATGTTAAGGGCATCCGATCTGGAAATCAGCATTTTCCCGGGAGGAAAGGTAATGCTGCTTCCCAATATCGCCGGATTTGTGGGTGCCGATACGGTGGGTGTGCTGCTTGCGTCGGAGTTTGATGCTCAGGAGGAACTTACCTTGGCAATTGATATCGGTACCAATGGCGAGATGGTCATGGGCAATAAGGATCGCTATATTGCCTGTTCCACTGCAGCGGGGCCTGCTTTTGAGGGTGCGAAGATCGCCTGCGGCATGCGGGGGGCGAAAGGTGCTGTTGATCATGCGGGATGGAAGGACGGCAGGTTTGCTTTCAGCGTGATCGGAGGCGGAAAACCGTTGGGAATCTGCGGTTCCGGTCTTATGGATATTGTGACTTTTATGCTGGAAAAGGGCCTGATGGATGAGATGGGCCGCATGCTGGATATGGATGAATATGAAACGGAGGAAGCGAAAGCCTGTGCGTCCAGAATTATCCGCATCGGTGAGAATAATATGAAGGCTTTTCTTCTGGCAGATGAGGAAGAAAGCGGCAGCGGACGGCCGGTTTATCTGAGCCAGAAAGATATACGGGAAGTACAGCTGGCAAAAAGTGCCATGGCTGCCGGTATCACACTGATGGCGGATACGCTGGGGATAGAAGTCGGCGATATTAAAAAAGTTATGATAGCCGGGGCATTCGGCAACTATATGGAGCCTCACAGTGCCTGCGGAATCGGTATGATTCCCTGCGAACTGGAGGATCGTATCGTGCCTGTAGGAAATGCTGCAGGTGAAGGGGCTAAAATTGCAGCGCTGAACTATGAAGAATACAGACGCTGCGAAAAGATAGCTGCCGGCTGCGAATTTCTGGAGCTGGCAACACATCCGGATTTTCAGGACACATTCGTGGATCTGATGGAATTTCCGGAGCAGGAATTTTGACACGGATAAACACAGAAACTGAAACGTAATGAATAAAAACACAGAAACTGAAACGTAATGAATAAAAATACAGGAACTGAAACATAAAGAATAAAAATACAGGGGCAGGAATATAGTGAACTATGAAGGTGATCTCATTCCTGTCCGATTTTTGTATGCCTTTTGTGGTGTGCTGGATTGTTATCTACGGGTGGCTCGGCGGCTGCCCGGTTTTTGATGTGTTTGTAAAAGGGGCGAAACGGGGGCTCAGAACAGTGGCGGGGATTCTTCCCACGCTGATCGGTCTGATGGCTGCCGTGCGTATTCTGCGGGACAGCGGGCTGCTGGACCGGATAGCCGGCCTTTTGTCACCTCTGGCCGGTATTCTTCGTATTCCGGCTGAGGTGCTGCCGCTGCTTCTGGTAAAAATGTTCTCTGCCTCCGCTGCCACCGGAATCCTGCTGGATATTTTTAAAAATTCCGGTCCTGATTCCTATGCGGGGATGCTGGCTGCCGTTATTGCTTCTTCCACGGAAACGGTTTTGTTTGTCATGTCGGTGTATCTTACCCATGTACATATCCGCAAAAGCAGATGGATTCTGCCGGTGTCGATGCTGTGCATGTTTGCAGGGGTGCTGGCCGCAGTCTGGGTGACAGGACTGGTGGTATGAAAACGAATATTCACTGAAACAGCTGCGGAAAGATTTCTGCAGCTGTTTCAGTTTTTAGTGCGCCCGGAGGCGCACGTTCTAACGGGGAGCGGCTTCGTAAGGCTGAATCGCTTTAAACATGCCTTTGATGCAGGTTTCGGCATCGAGCTTATCATCAGTTTCTGAAAATGTCATACCTAAAAGATAGGAATTTTTATCAAACTGGAGACCGAAATAAGTGTAGACATACCCCTCGTCGGTTGCAGCGTCGGTGTACCAGAGAACATCTCCTGCATCTGTGGACAGTGTGGAGCAGGAAACGCCTTCGGGGAGGTAGTAATCCTTCAGGTCTTTTTCCAGATTGCCTGCTTCGTACATGATGCTGGCATAGGCAGAGTCTTTACCGGTGATTTCCAGGTCAAGGCCGTAGTCTCCAATCTGCTGATCCAGGGTATAAATCTTTGGATCAACTGTGATCACACAGGGAGTAAGATCATTCGTATCGTCAGTGTCGTCCTGAGTGTTGAAAAGATAGAACTGATCTTCTTTCAGAGAGGAAAGGATGGCCTGTTCTTCCTCTTCACCCAGCCCTGCGTCGTAATCGCTGTAAGAACCGAAGTAGTCAGACATGATTCCGGAGTATTCTTCCATGGTCATAACGTCTGATGCATCAGGTGCTTCAATGGAAATATCAGCAGTTTCCGTGAGATTCTGACTGATGGATACGGACATGCTGCCGGCATTTTCACTGCTTCCATTGTTTTCAAACCGGAAGGAAACGGATTCCTTCGCGGTGCGGGTCCCCTTCTTTCCTGCCAGAGAGACACTCATTCCGGCAGATGCCGTTGTTTCTTTCTTTGCAATGGATGCATCAAGATCCTTCAGACTATCCCTGAGCGACGTACTCATTTCTTTCCATGTGTTCAGATTATCTTCTTTATCGTCTTTCAGACTCTGAATGATGTCGTCGCTGTCATCCTCATCTCCGGCAAATACGGAATATTCTTCCAGGATCTCATCGGAGCCGGAGGCTTCCAGCAGATCCACATACAGATCGTACCAGGAAGAAATATTGGCATCAATCTCATCCAGAGCAGCGCCGGCAAAAGATGCCAGTTTTTCTCCGGGGATATTCAGAGTCCAGGTGTCGCCGTCTTTTGCAATATCCTGATCTTTGCATATCTTTTCCAGAGAATCGATCAGGGTGTTGCTGAAGCTTTGTGACATGGCCCGGATTTCATCATCTGCAGCATTCACCGGGGTGGAAATCCAGGTTTTCATATCGTCTATCTGACCGGCACCGGTGAGCATGGAAAGCAGAGAAGACTGGTTGATATAAAGGGTATTGTTTGTCATGCGGATAAAATCATCCAGAGTTATGGTCAGCGCTCCGGAAGAAAATGACATACTGACAGCGCAGTCCTTTCCATTGGTTTTTCCGTCCATGGTAAAATGTACAGTGATATCTTCCTCTTCGGATTTCATGGAAATATCACCTTCAGCAGCAAATTCAGCACTTGTAATCTGAGAAATTTCTTTCATATCTGAGAACATGCTTCCTTTGCCGGAACATCCTGTCAGGGCTGTGCAGCATACGAGAGCTGCAAGCAGAAGACAGGAAACAAGTTTTTTAATCTTCATAATATACTCCTTTCATTGGCGTAGATGGTAAGTACAGTTTAACGGATATAGAGGATAAAAACAAATTAAGAATTTATTAAGTTACGGTTCGGTCTTCACCGGGAAACAGGGGTGATGGGGCCGCCAAAGATACTCTCTGTTTCCCGGCTGTGAAGATGGAACTGTATGCGGGAGGGGGCGTATTGAGTTTGAGTGGGGTGGTATATATATTCGTTGATTTTGCACAAAAATTACATTAATTTACCAGGGATTAGTGGTTGCATTGTGGTAGAAGAAGCACTAGACTATTGGGTATATTGAAAATTGGAAGGCCGATTTTCGGGAGGGAGTATAGATATGAAGATTTTGAAACAGATGATGTTGATTGGTTTGGTTACGTTTGCGGGGGAGGTTTGCGGTGTGCTGCTGCCGCTGCCGGTTCCGGCCAGTGTTTACGGGATGCTGATTTTGTTTTTGTGTTTGTATACTGACGTGATAAAACTTTCTCAGATAGAGGATGCAGCTGATTTTCTGGTGTCTGTTATGCCGGTGATGTTTGTGGCTCCCTGTGTCAGTCTGATGGATTCCATCGGAGGTGTGCGGGGAAGTATTCTCTTTATTGTTCTGATCTGCCTTTTGACCACGGTTACAACTATATCCGTGACCGGTGTGGTGGCTCAGTTTGTTATCCGCAGAGGAAAAATGAAAACCGGTGACAGCAGAAAAGATAAAGAACAGGAGGAAGAGGTGGTTGCATGAGTTTGCTGGGAATAGGTTTGAATGGAATGAGTCTGAATGGAATCAATCTGAATGAAATAAGTCTGGACGGTATGGGTCTGAGTGGTATGAATCTGGATGATATGCTGTCGGAATCTCTGTTTTTCGGCTTTGCTCTCAGCCTGCTGACCTACTGGCTGGGGACGGTGATTCAGCAGAAGGTAAAGCATCCGCTGTGCAATCCGCTTCTTCTGTCCATGTTTTTCTGTATTCTGTTTCTGAAACTGACGGATGTGACTTATGATACGTTTAATTACGGAGGAAAGTATATCAATTATCTGCTGACACCCGCCACGGTTTGTCTGGCGGTGCCTCTGTACAGGCAGTTTCAGGTGCTGAAGGATAATCTGGCGGCAGTTCTGCTGAGTGTGCTGGCAGGGGCGCTTTCCTGTATACTGGTAGTTCTGGGGATGGCGGCGGTGACGCAGCTGGACCGGACGCTGACTGTATCACTGATGCCAAAATCGATTACAACAGCTATTGCCATGGGACTTTCCGGGGAGGTAGGAGGCATGCCGTCCATTACTGTGATGGCAGTCATTATGACCGGTCTGTTTGGGAATATGATTGCCCAGGTTTTGTTCAGATTTCTTCATATAGAAGAACCGGTGGCTCAGGGACTGGCCTGCGGAACCGGTGCTCATGCCATTGGAACGGCAAGAGCCATGGAGATGGGTGAAATTCAGGGGGCTATGAGCAGCCTTTCCGTGGTGGTTGCCGGAATCATTACTGTTGCGGCAGTTCCGGTTTTTCTGCCGGTGCTTGACTTTATTTTCTGATACCAGAACTTCTTTTCCAGAACTTCTTTCCGGCTGGAACTTTTTCTGATGCTTGAACTTTTTTTCCGATTCGTGTAGTATGGGTGATGAAAGATGGACGGAGGAAATGTTAATGAACACACAGGAAAAAAAGAGTGTACAGGGGGAGAATGGCCGGGAGTATACCACCGGTATGCTGCTGAAACGGTTTATTCCGTATTACAGACCCTATGTGGGAACCTTGGTTAAAGATCTGGGATGTGCAGCACTGACGACGGTCTGCGAGCTGGTGCTGCCCATGATTATGCGTCAGATTACGAATACGGGCATGAATCATCTGGAGCTTCTGACGGTGAGGATGATCCTGGGGCTGACACTTCTTTATTTTATTTTAAAAGTTGTAGAATGTCTGGCAAGCTATTATATGGCAGATACAGGTCATGTGATGGGGGCTTATATCGAAACCGATATGCGAAGGGATGCTTATGCTCATCTGCAGATGTTGTCGGACCGATACTACAACAATACAAAGGTTGGACAGATTATGGGACGGATTACCAACGATCTGTTTGATGTTACCGAATTTGCACATCATTGCCCGGAAGAATTTTTTATTGCCGGAATCAAGGCACTGGGCTCATTTCTGATATTATCCATGATCAATGTGCCGCTGACGGTGATCATTTTTCTGATCATACCGGTTATGCTGCTGTGCTGTATCCGGCTGAATCGGTGGCAGAGGAAGGCATTCCGCATGCAGCGTTACCAGATCGGTGAGCTGAATGCCCGGATCGAGGACAGTCTGCTGGGCCAGAAGGTGGTTAAGGCCTTTGCCAACGAGGAGATTGAAAAGGAAAAATTTGAGAGGGACAATCAGGAGTTTCTGGGAATCAAGAAAAAAACGTACCGTTATATGGGTATTTTTCAGACGTCCACCAGGATGTTTGACGGGTTCATGTATCTGGCGGTGGTGCTGGCCGGCGGTCTGTTTCTGGTGTACGGCTATGTGCAGCCTGCCGATCTGGTGGCTTACGTTATGTATGTAAGTACGCTGATTGCCACTATCCGGCGCATCGTGGAATTTGCAGAGCAGTTTCAGCGTGGCATGACCGGTATTGAACGTTTTCTGCAGATTATGGATGCGGATGTGGAGATTTTCAGCCATGACGGTGCGCTGGAGATGAAAAATCCCAAAGGCAACATCAGTTTTCATGATGTCGCTTTTGAGTATCAGGACGATCACAACCGGGTATTCAGTCATCTGAATCTGGATGTGCGTTCAGGGGAAAAGGTGGCGCTGGTGGGTCCTTCGGGCAGTGGTAAAACCACGCTTTGCAACCTGATTCCCAGATTTTATGATATTACGGCCGGTTCGCTGACCATAGACGGCGTGGAGGTTCAGGATTATACACTGGAAAGTCTGAGGAAAAATATCGGTATCGTGCAGCAGGATGTATATCTGTTTTCCGGCACCATATTTGACAATATTGTGTACGGAAGGCCAGGTTCATCCCGGGAAGCGGTGATTGAGGCGGCGAAAAAGGCCGGCGCCCACGAGTTTATTATGAACCTGAAAAACGGTTATGATACCTATGTGGGTGAGCGGGGCGTCAAGCTGTCCGGCGGTCAGAAGCAGCGCATCAGCATTGCCCGGGTATTTCTGAAGGATCCGGCGATTATCATACTGGATGAAGCCACATCGGCACTTGATAATGAAAGTGAATTTGAAGTGGCACAGGCGTTAAGTGAGCTGGCGGTGGGCAGGACAACGCTGACGGTGGCTCACAGACTGTCCACGATCCGCGATTCAGACCGGATTTTTGTGCTGACAGAAAACGGAATTGAAGAGGAAGGCAATCATGAAGAACTGCTTGCACAGCATGGGATTTACTGTAAATTTTATCAGATGGCAGAACGGCTGCGGTAGGCGGCATTCTGCCCGGAACGGGAGTATCATAAACGGGGAATGCGAATGGGGAAAATGGTGAAGCAGAAAAACGGAGGATTTAAAATATACATACTGACGGCGGTGCTGTTTGCATGCAGTATGCTTTCAGCCTGTGGGGTGCAGGGAAAATACGAGCATAAGCAGTATGTTTATCTGGATGCGTTTGATACCATCAGCTATGTTGATGTGTATCTGGCAGATGCTGAGAAATCATCGGAGTATGAGGAAGAGATTCATGAGGAGCTGCTGCGGTATCACCGGATGTTTGATGCCTACAACAGCTATGAGGGAGTTAACAACGTTTATACTGTCAACAGTCAGGCGGGGAAGGCTCCTGTGAAGGTGGACGAAGAACTGTTTGAACTGGTGAAATTCAGTCTTGATAATATGGAAAAGACAAAGTACCGGACCAATATTGTACTGGGAAGTGTGACCCGTATATGGAAGAATTTCATGAATACAGCGGCCGCAAAGCAGCAGGAGGCAGAAAAAAACGGGGAGGAAGAGCCTGAAATCACACTGCCTTCTCAGGAAGAACTGGAACGGGAGGTAGAACATACCGACTGGAAAAAGGTGACACTTGATGAGGAAAAACGGACAATTTTTCTGGAAGACCCGGATATGATTCTGGACGTGGGTGCCGTTGCCAAGGGCTATACGGCGGAAAAACTGGCCGGGTATATCAGACGGCTGGGGATTGAGTCTGCGTCCATCAACATGGGCGGCAATATCAAATTTGTGGGGGAACGGAAAGCCGGGGACGGACGCAGCTACTGGGTCGGCTCCATTCAGGATCCGCAGACAATGCAGGCGTCCAATATGGCAATCAGACTGGAAGACGGAGGAACCATCGTTACCAGCGGCAATTATGAACGGTATGTTATGGTGGACGGTGTGCGGTACTGCCATCTGATCGATCCGGATACGCTGCAGCCTGCACAGAAAATGGCATCTGTCAGTATTGTGGCCGAGGATTCCGGTCTGGCCGATTATCTTTCCACGGCATTGTTTACGGTGGATGTGGAGACGGGAAAGGAAATCCTGTCTCATTATGACGGCGTGGAGGCCTGCTGGGTAACTGCCGGTTACGAAACATATGCTACGGATGGATTTGAGAAACTTCTGGTGAAGTAAATGCACAGTTTTACTGTTATGGTAAAAAGATACAGCTGATTATTTAAGAAAATGAGAGAATATCCGAAGGATTTGTGATATACTTTCAATCAGCACCATAGTTTGGACAGGATGAACAGAAAAATCAAAAAACCGGAGGATGCGAAGATTATGAAATTTTCAGAAATGGTTTATGAACGTCCGGATCTGGAAGAACTTAAAAAGAAGATGACGGAGCTGACAGAGCGTCTGCAGGGGGCGGACAGCTATGAAGCTGCGAAAGCTGTATTTCTGGAGAAGGAGACGCTGGAGAAGCATATTGTTACACTGCAGACACTGGCGGAGATCCGCCATACCATCGATACGAGAGATCATTTTTATGATGAGGAACAGAATTTCTGGGACGGAGCCGTTCCGAATCTGCAGGAATATGAGCAGAAATGGACCATGGCTATGCTGAACAGCCGGTTCCGCAGCGATTTTGAGGCGGAATATGGTGATCTTATGTTTGTCAATGCAGAGATCGAGCTGAAAACCTTCTCTCCTGAGATTATTCCGGAGCTTCAGAAGGAAAATGAACTGAAGACGGCTTATGAGAAGCTGCTGGCCTCTGCTCAGATTCCTTTTGAAGGGGAAAACTATACGATTTCCCAGATGACACCGTTTAAGAATGACGCAGATGATGCCCGTCGTCTTGCAGCATGGAAGGCGGAAGGTCAGTGGTACAAGGACAATCAGCAGCAGCTGGATTCCCTGTATGATGAACTGGTTCATGTGAGAGATACCATGGGACGGAAGCTGGGATATGACGGCTATACACAGCTGGGCTATTATCGTATGGGAAGAAATTGCTATACGAAGGAAGATGTGGAGAAATTCCGTCACGGGGTTGTGAAGTATCTGGTGCCGGTGGCTGATCAGATCTACAGAGAGCAGGCGAAACGTCTGGGTAAGGAATATCCCATGAGTTTTGCGGATAATGCCCTGGAATTCCGCTCCGGCAATCCCAGACCTTTCGGTACACCCGATGAAATTCTGGCTCACGGCAGAAAATTTTACGAAGAACTGTCACCGGAAACCGGGGAATTCTTCAACCGCATGCTGGATGATGAGCTGATGGATGTGCTGTCCACGGAAGGGAAAGCCGGCGGGGGATACTGCACCAGCATCCCCGATTATGAAGTACCCTTCATCTTTGCCAATTTTAACGGAACACAGCATGATGTGGAGGTTATCACCCACGAAGCGGGACATGCCTTTGCTGCCTATGTGAACCGCAAACGGGTGCCCATGACTTATGTATGGCCTGGAATGGAGGCCTGTGAGGTTCACTCCATGTCCATGGAATTTTTTGCATGGCCCTGGGCGGAAGGCTTTTTCGGTAAGGATACGCAGAAATTTTATTACAGCCACCTTTCCGGTGCCTTGACGTTTATTCCTTACGGAACCATGGTGGATCATTTCCAGCACATTGTATTTGAAAAGCCGGATATGACACCGAAGGAACGCCACGGCGTATGGAAGGAACTGCAGGGCATTTACATGCCCTGGATGAAGCTGGACGGCGATATTCCCTTCTACAGCGAGGGCGAAGGATGGCAGCGCCAGCATCACATCTATTCCATGCCGTTCTACTACATTGATTACTGCCTTGCACAGACAGTGGCTCTGCAGTTCTGGGCCATGATCCGGAAAGACCAAAAGGACGCATGGGAGCATTATATGGCCTATACACAACAGGGCGGCAGCCGTGTATTTACGGAGCTTCTGAAACATGCAGGCATGGAAACGCCTTTTGAGGAGGACTGCCTGAAAACTGTCTGCAAAGCAGCAAAAGACTGGCTGGAGGCTTTTGATCCGAAGGGGCTTGAGTAGAGAAGGGCTGAATAAAAAGGCCTGAAAAAAGGACTTGATTAAAATATGTCAGAGACAAAAAAGAAAAAGCGCAGGGCGTATCTTGACAGTTTCCGTAAAAATGAAGAAGGAACTTATGATTATACGGGCAGCCTGTATCAGTATAACGGCGGCAGCCATGGGCTGCGCCGCAGCCTGATAAAGCTCTGGGGGCTGTGCGCGGTGCTGATGGGAAGTCTGATCACGGCGGGATGTATTTCCGCTCCGGGGATGGATAACTGTTTTTATGTGCTGCTGCCCTACGCTGCTGCTCTGATGGCGGGTGTCAGTGTATTATGGGCTCTGTGTCGGATGACATCAGGGAAAAATCCGCTGAAGGAATACGTATATGAAGCCAGCGTGGGCAAGCTGCCTGAAAGAGCGGTGATGACTGCTGCCTTTGGTGCAGCAGCCATCATCGGTGAAGCAGTGTATATCTGTCTTCACGGAATGGGCGGAAAAACGGTGGGTTTTGGTGTCTTTGTTCTGCTTGATTTTGCAGCGGCAGGTGCGGCACTGGTGATGCGCCGTGAAATCCTGCGCATGAGCTGGACAAAGCACAACAATATATAGCAAAATGTGCTTTTGAGAGCAGAAAATATAAAAATTTATAGTAATAATTGACAAGATAATCCGGGATAAGTTATAATTGATAAGATATTAAAGCGAACGGAACAGGAGATTTTATTCTTTTCCTGAAGCTTAAGAAAAGGAGGAAATCACATGAAAAATGCTAAAAAATTAATGGCATTCATTCTTGTTGCTGCTATGTGCGGCTGCCTGTTGATCGGCTGCGGCGGAAAAAAAGACGGCGGCAATGAGACAGCCGGCGGTGAAGCAAATAAAACAGACAATGCTTCAGAATCTGCAGGCAATGACACTCTGGTGGCTGCTGATACCGGTTTTGAGAGCAAATTCTCACCTTTCTTTGCAGCATCCGCAGCAGATCAGGGCATTGTTGACCTGACTCAGATCTACATGATGTATACTGACCGTGTATCAAACCCCGTTCTGCAGGGGATTGAAGGCGAGACACGCGAGTATAACGGCAATGAGTACACTTACACAGGTCCTGCTGATATCACTGTTACGGAGAACACAGACGGAACCGTATACTATGATATCAAGATGCGTGATGACATCAAGTTCTCAGACGGAACCGTTGCTGATATCGACGACTTTATTTTCAGCCTGTATGTGCTGCTGGATCCCTCTTATGACGGTTCCTCAACTCTGTATTCCGCACCTATCGAAGGTCTGAAAGAATACCGCAGCGGTATGGATACGTTATTAAACCTGCTCGCTCAGGCAGGCCGTGACAATACTGATTTTACCTACTGGACAGAAGATCAGCAGAAAGCGTTCTGGGAAGATCTGGATCAGGCAGGTGCTGCATTTGCACAGCAGATCGTTGATTATTGTGTAACAAATGGCTACAATGAAGAAGGCGATGTGGCAGGTGCTGCAGCTAACTGGGGATACTCAGGCCTGGAAAAAGACGCTACAGCAGCAGATTTCTTCAATGCTATGTGTAAAGCTTATGAATGGAATCTGCCCGAATTATCCTCAACAGAAGTGGCAGACGGCGGTTTAAGCCTGTTTGACCTGATGAAAGATTATGATTCCTACAGTATCGGTGTTGAAACCGGTAAATCTGCAGATCATATCACCGGTATTCAGAGAGTTGACGACTACAGCGTACGTATCGTTACAACCGAGCTGGATGCTACCATGATCTATAATCTGGCTCAGCCCATTGCTCCTCTGCATTACTACGGTGATGAAGCACAGTACGATTACGACAGCAACAAGTTTGGTTTCACAAAGGGTGATCTGTCTCCCGTTCGTGAAAAAACAAAGACTCCCATGGGAGCAGGTCCCTACACATTTAAGGAATTCTCCAACGGTGTTGTTTATCTGGAAGCAAATTCCAATTATTTCAAGGGTGAACCCAAGACCAGATACGTTAATGTGAAAGAAACTCAGGAAGCTGACAAGATCGCAGGTATCGATGCAGGTACGATCGACGTTTCTGCTCCTTCCTACTCTACAGATGCTGCAAAACAGATCGCTGAATACAACGGCGGCGATGACTCCATGGACGGCAGCAAGATCACTACAAGACTGATTGATTACCGCGGATACGGATATATCGGTATTGCAGCCAAGAATGTAAAAGTTGGCAATGACCCTGCTTCTGATGCATCAAAGAACCTGCGTAAAGGTATCGCAACTCTGATTGCTGCTTTCCGTGACGAAGGTATTGATTCCTATTATGGCGATACGGCATCCGTTATCAACTATCCGATTTCCAATACATCATGGGCAGCTCCTCAGGTAACAGACGATGGTTATCAGGTAGCTTACTCTGTTGATGTGGAAGGCAATCCGATCTATACATCCGATATGAAGGCAGAAGACAAATATGAAGCTGCCAAGAAAGCTGCTCTGGGCTACTTTGAAGCTGCAGGCTACACTGTAAAAGACGGTAAGGTTACTGCTGCTCCCGAAGGTGCAAAGATGGAATACACCATTAATATCGGTGCAGATGGCGTAGGCGATCATCCTTCCTTCCTGATTCTGAAAAATGCTGCAGATGCATTCAAGGAAATCGGTATGACATTAACAGTTAACGATCTGGCACAGGCTTCCGATCTGTTTGCATCCTACCAGTCAGGTGTTGCTGAACTGTGGTGTGCTGCATGGCAGGCATCCTCTGATCCTGATATGTATCAGCTGTATCACAGCGAGGGATCCACAAACTACTATCAGATCGCCGATGATGATCTGGATACTCTGATCACAGATGCACGTCAGTCTACTGATCAGTCCTACCGTAAGGGACTTTACAAAGCAGCGATGGAAATTATCATGGACTGGGGTGTTGAACTTCCTGTTTACCAGCGTTCAGAAGCATATCTCTTCTCCAGCGAACGTGTTGATACTTCCACTCTGCCTCAGGATATGACTCCTTACTGGGGATGGATGGCTGAGATTGAGAATATCGCAGTGAAATAATCAATAGAGAGTATCAGAACAGTACAAAAGTGAAATACTCAGTTTTATAATGACATAACCAATGCAGAAGACCATAAGGTCTCCTGTCCTGTCAGAGGAACCGCTCCCTCGCGGAACGGTTCCTCATTTTATAAAATTAAAAATGCGAATAATCACAATCCGGCAGGGATTGTTAGAGAGGATGATGACCGCATGCGAAAATACATCGTCAAAAGAATTCTTTTGTCTATAGGAATTCTGTTTTGCGTTACATTTATTATTTATACGCTGCTGAGATGCCTTCCTTCTTCCTATGTGGAAAATATGGCGATGCAGCTTGCACAGCAGCCTGGAGCTAAACCCTATGAGGAGTGGCTTGATCAGCTGAATGCGTCGTATGGTCTGGACAAAGACATTGTTCCCGGCTATCTGACATGGCTTTCCGACGCTGTCAGAGGGGAGTTCGGCGACAGCTGGAAATTTACCGTGCCTGTACTTGAGAAATTTAATGATGTGATCTGGCTTTCTTTTGTTATGAGTGCAATTGCATTTATACTGGAACTGCTTATCGCAATACCCCTTGGTGTGATTGCTGCTACAAAGCAGTACTCACGCGCAGATTATGCCATCACTGCCGGTGCGCTGATTGGTATATCTCTTCCCACATTCTTTTTTGCTACCATACTGAAACTTGTTTTTTCCGTAAAACTGGGCTGGTTTGATCTGTTCGGGCTTGTGGGGCGTGATTATGCGCAGCTTGATGCCATGGGACAGTTCCTTGACAAGGCCAATCATCTGGTTCTGCCCATTACGACACTGGTTATCGTATCAGTGGGTTCCCTGATGCGTTATACCCGTACCAATATGCTGGAGGTTTTAAACTCCGATTATATCCGTACAGCCCGTGCCAAAGGTCTGTCGGAGAACAAGGTTATTTACCAGCACGCATTCCGCAATACGCTGATTCCGCTGGTAACCATCGTCGGCGGCTCTCTCCCGGGCCTGTTTTCCGGCGCTCTGATTACGGAAACACTGTTTGGTATTCCGGGAATCGGATATACTTCCTACCAGTGCATGCTTGCAGGTGATATTCCCTTTTTCATGTTCTACATGGCATTTATGGCAATCCTGACATTGGCAGGCAACCTGATTTCCGATATTCTTTATGCCGTAGTTGATCCGCGCGTACGTATAGCCTAGGAAAGGAGAAAACCTGTCATGAGTGATAATAAAGATAAGATCAGGACTAGCACTCCTGAAGAAGAACAGCTTTCGTTAAATGACGACCGCCGTGTTAAGGTTCTTTCTCCCGGTGCGATGGTTGTAAAACGTTTTCTGCGGAATCGTCTGGCAGTAATCGGTATGGTCATGCTGATTGCCATGTTCCTTTTTTCTTTCGTGGGAGGATTTATCAGTCCTTATGGTGAGGATGAACAGTTCTACCGCTATGAAGAGCAGATGAAGGAATATGCAGGCGTAGTACGCAATAATGATTTCCGCTATACGGCAGCGGAAGGCGAAAAATTTGACAGCGTACTTCAGGCGAAATTCCAGCTTGCTGCCAATAAACAGGCTGAATCTTTCGAATATAAGGATACTGTTTATAAAATTACCGCTGAGGGTACGGATTTCTATTCCATTTCCTCAGGCGATAAGATGATCGCAATCGCGTTCAAAGATATTATTAATGCTGAAAATTCCGAGATTTCTTTCGTTTTAAAATATGATGCTCTGAAAGCCTATACCAATGGAGAAACTTCATTTACCTCGGAGGGTAAAGAATATGCTCTTGATGAGGATGGCAACCTTTCAGAGGGAGGGAATGTTGTTGCCTGTATCAGCCGGTTTATTGTATCTCCGGTGTCCACTGACGTGACTGTGGGCAGACTTTTTAAAGAGCAGCTGGAAGAATCCATCAATGCCGGATCAGAAGAGTTCAAATTCACTGACGAGGATGGCAAGGAGTATGTATATCAGATTACCTATGATGCATATACTTCCAGCTGGTCAGTTAAACAGGGAACTCAGACCTATGTTTACGACGGTTATGCAAAACCTTCCAGAACCCATCTTCTGGGAACCGATAAAAACGGTATGGATATGCTGACCCGTCTGATGTACGGCGGACGGGTATCCCTGATCATCGGCTTTATCGTTGTTTTCATTGAAACGGCTCTGGGAGTTGCACTTGGCGGTGTTGCCGGCTATTTCGGCAGATGGGCTGACAACCTGATCATGCGTATTGTAGATATTTTCTACTGTATCCCGTCTTTGCCGCTGATGATTATTATTGGTTCAGCTATGGATGCCATGAAGGTGGATCCCCAGATCCGTATGCTGTATCTGATGCTGATTCTGGGCTTCCTTGGATGGCCTTCCATCGCCCGTCTGGTCCGCGGCCAGATTCTGTCCCTTCGTGAACAGGAATTCATGACGGCAACAGAAGCCTGCGGTATCAGGGTAAGCAGACGTATCTTCAGACATCTGATTCCCAATGTTATTCCGCAGCTGATCGTTACATGTACCATGAGTCTTGGTTCCACCATTATCATGGAGTCAACGTTGTCCTTCCTGGGACTGGGTGTTAAATTCCCCTTTGCTTCCTGGGGCAATATTATTACAGACGTAAATGATGCTTTCGTTATGACACATTACTGGTTTATCTGGATTCCTGCCGGCATCTGTCTGCTGATTGCCGTGCTGGGCTTTAACTTTGTAGGTGACGGTCTGCGCGATGCGTTCGACCCCAAGATGAAACGGTAAGGGAGGCAAAAATATGGCTAAGAAAAATGCAGAAGGTTATCTTTCCGCAAAAGAATCCCGCCGGATTTCCAGGGAGAACAGGAAGATTACCAACGAATATGAAAGAAAGCGCAAACGCAAAAACGTGCCCGAGTCAGAATATCTGACAACGATGCACGATCCTGCCAATGCGGTTGAATTTGATAATCTGCATACGTATTTTTTTACGGATGCAGGTACGGTAAAAAGTGTGGATGGCGTAACATTTGATGTGCCCATCGGCAAGACTGTGGGAGTTGTAGGCGAGTCCGGCTGCGGCAAATCCGTAACCAGTCTGTCTCTTATGCAGCTGGTACAGCGTCCTCAGGGACAGACTGTGGAAGGTGAGATCCGTCTGAATCTGGGCGATAAAGCTTACGATGTGACGAAAACACCTACAGAGAAGATGCAGAAAATCCGCGGCAACTATGTATCCATGATTTTCCAGGAGCCCATGACCAGCCTGAACCCTGTTTTCCGTATCGGAAGACAGGTGGATGAGGTAATCGAGCTTCATGACGGCGAAGGAAAGACAAAAGAGGATATTAAAAAACGTACCATAGAGCTGCTGGAGATGGTAGGTATCGCCAACAGTGAAGGCGTGTACAGCATGTATCCTCATGAGCTGTCCGGCGGTATGCGTCAGCGTATCGTTATCGCTATGGCGCTGGCCTGCAATCCGAAGGTTATTATTGCTGACGAGCCCACCACGGCGCTGGATGTAACGATTCAGGCCCAGATTCTGGATCTGCTTCGTCAGCTGAAGGATAAGATCAATTCATCCATTATGCTGATCACTCACGACCTGGGTGTAATTGCCGAGATGGCCGACTATGTTGTGGTTATGTACGCCGGACGTGTTGTGGAAAAGGGCACGGCACAGGAGATTTTCGCTCATCCTTCCCATCCCTATACCATTGGTCTGATGGCATCAAAACCTGTGGTAGGCAAGAAGGTAGATAAGCTTTATTCTATTCCGGGTAAGGTTCCGAATCCGGTTAATATGCCGAATTACTGTTATTTTAAAGATCGCTGCGAGATGTGCGTGGATGGCTGTGACGGTGAATATCCCTGTGAGATCAGCCTTTCTCCCACACACAAGGTCAGTTGCTATCGCTATTACGGAAAGGGGGAGAAGTAAATGGCTGCGAAAAAACAAGTGATTGATAATAATTATGAGCCGTTGACATACGATCCCCAGTATATTCTGATGGTCAATCAGCTGAAAAAATATTTCCCCATTAAGGGCGGCATGGTTTCCAGAGTAACGGGATATGTGAAAGCGGTGGACGGTGTTACATTTAACCTGAAAAGAGGTACTACCATGGGTCTGGTAGGTGAGTCGGGCTGCGGCAAGACCACCACAGGACGTACGATTCTCCGTCTGTCCGGAGAAAAGACAGGCGGACAGGTGCTGTTTAATGGTAAGGAGATTTACGATCTGTCCAATTCGGAGATGCGGTCCCTGCGTACAAAGATGCAGATTATCTTCCAGGATCCGTTTTCCAGCCTTTCTCCCCGTCTGCCCATCGGGGAGATCATCGGGGAAGCTGTTCGCGAACACAAA
>JALFLM010000004.1 GCA_022774705.1 Lachnospiraceae bacterium
GACCTTTGATGGTGTTTCTCCCATGGCTGAACTGAGAAAGCAGAATGGTCAGGAAAAGGCATGGAAGGTGGATTTCTTCGGTGTCGGCAACGAAAACTGGGGATGCGGCGGCAATATGAATCCCGACTATTATGCTAATGAATACCGCAGATATCAGACCTATGTAAGAGATTATAAAAAGGATCATTCCATTCGGAAGATCTGCTGCGGTGCCAATGTGGATGACTACGAATGGACGGAGGAAGTGCTGAAGACCTGTTTTAATCATTCCACAAAGGAACAGCACGGATTTATGGATGGCCTGTCTCTTCATTATTATGTGCATCCGGAAGGATGGGAGATCAAGGGAAGTGCCACTGAATTTGATGATAAGGTATGGTACAAGACCTTAAGCAAAGCGTATTATATGGATGAGCTGATCCGCCGCCACGGAGCAATTATGGATCAGTACGATCCGGATAAGGAAATCGGCATGATCGTGGATGAATGGGGTACCTGGTTTACGGTGGAACCCGGCACCAATCCCGGCTTCCTGTATCAGCAGAATACCATGCGGGATGCACTGGTTGCAGGTATTACGCTGAATGTTTTCAACAAGCATTCCGACCGGGTGAAGATGGCCAATCTGGCGCAGATTGTCAATGTACTGCAGGCTGTGATTCTGACTGAGGGCGATCAGATGGTGAAAACACCGACCTACCATATTTTTGATATGTACAAGTATCATCAGGACAGCAGACTGCTGGAATCCCACATGGATGCGGAGATGATCGGCCTGGAGGAGGAATATCAGGTTCCCTGCCTGACCGAATCTGTTTCCATGGCAGAAGACGGAACGATGCATATCACGCTGACCAACCAGTCTCTGGAACGGTCATATGATATGGATGTGGTCGTGGCTGCACGGGAGATCGCCGGCGTGAAGGGGCAGATTGTGGCGGAAGAGATGCATGCCATGAATACTTTTGAGGATCCTGATCAGGTTCATGTAAAAGCTTTTGATCAGGTGGAGATCACCGGTCAGGGACTGAAATTCACCATTCCCGCATGCAGTGTTCTGCATCTTCAGGTGACTTTCCGGTAGCGGGTGCCCATGGAACAGAGAACCCGGATCTGCAGGAAGTGCCTGCTGAGGGACACGCCGGAGGAAGAAACCTGGAAAAATGTACGGGAGTATGTGGAACGTCTGCCGGAGGAAGACAGGGTGGATGAACAGGTGTATGAAAACCGGATTCTGGTCTGCCGGTCGTGCGATCAGCTTCTCGGCGGCATGTGCCGTAAGTGCGGCTGCTTTGTGGAGGTGCGGGCCGCCATGAAACTGCGTTCCTGTCCTGACGTGCCGGCAAAATGGGGCAGAGAACGGTAAAAAGGGCATCGCAAAATTAAATATGACAGCATATGTAACCGTATATTTATTATGCATATAAAAGCTGTAAAAAAGGTACTTCAGGTTGTTCAGAAGTACCTTTTTTGTTGCCTGTAATCATTGTGTGCAGTTTGTGAAAAACTAAATTACATTCGAAAAACCTTTAGATTATACAAAACAAATGTACAAATATGTGTATTTATTTTTTAAAAATTTCAAATCATGGATAAAACGCACATAATATCAAGAAATTCGTAATCGTTCTGGTGGCACTGGTGGCAGCGTTCCTGATGCTGAAAAAGGATGCTTATCAGAAGCAGGTAAAACAGGCTCAGAAGCAGCTGAAGCAGGAAGAACGGGCGCTTCGTAAAGTAAGAAGAAGGGGGGAGAAGTATGAAAAGCTCAAGGAAAGAGAAAGAGCCAAAGCAGCCAAAGGCCGCTAGAGCAGCAGCCCGTCCCGGCAGATTTGATATGAACCGATTCAGAAAATGGCTTCTGGGTTCCAAGGACAGCCAGGGTGCGGGAAAGACGGCGATTATTTATCTTCTGCTGATCTGTATCGGATTCGTTTACCTGTATCCGGTGCTTTACATGATCAGCAAGAGTCTGATGAACCGTGCGGATCTGCTGGACAGCTCCGTAAGCTGGATCCCCAGCGTACTTTACGTAAAGAACTACATTGATGCCTTTACCAGCATGAATTTCGTGGATACATTCTGGAAATCCGTTGTGGTAGCCGGGCTTCCCACACTTCTGAACCTGGTCAACACCGGAAAAACACCGGACTGCTTCATGATCCTGGGTAACTGCGATTTCGCACTTTCCAACGATCTGCTGGGAGATATGACCGAGTACTGGGAAAATGACCCGGAAAACGAAAATATCCTTCCTTCCATCAACGGCGCGAAGCTGGGTTACTACGGAACAGATAAGAAACTGGGAACACCCATGAAATTCTTCCCCGATGCGATTTACGCCGATATGGCTGTATTTGAAAAGCTGAACGTAACCATGCCCGATACCGACTGGACATGGGAAGAAATGATTCAGTCCTTCAAGGATGTTACCTCTCCCGATGAAGGAATCTACGGTTTCAACCAGTTCCACTCCATCGTAACCTACTATCCTGTAGCTGCAGATCCCAACTGCATCGGCGAATTCGGATGGGACGGAGAAAGCTTTCATATGGAAAACTGGGCAGTTGGTGTAAATACACTGGCTGAACTGATGAAGGGCAAGTATCGCGCACCCATGACCGAGGATGAAATCGTTGCATGGCTGGGTTCCAATGAATGGGCAGGCGCATCAGGCAAGATCGGTTACCAGATCGATGCATTCTGGACTTACCTGAACCTGTTTGATACAGATGAATATCGTGCAAAAGGTATTGAAATGGTACCTTACGCAACTCCCAGTGTGGAAGGCAGCGACTCCAAATATAAATTCGGCGTACTTGACTTCGGTGGTATTTCATCCGGTACAGAACATCCCAGAGAAGCATACGAACTGCTGAAATGGATGGGCTGGGGCGCTGACGGCTGGAAAGCAAAAGTTGAAGCCTACAAGACTCTGAAAGATGAAGAAGCAGGCGTTGAGATCTACAAACAGTCCATGCCTCTGCCTCTGACAATGGATGAAGAAGTATGGACAGAAATGCAGACCGCATTCTTCCCTACTCTGAAGAAAGCAGAAGCAGATCAGACAGAAAAGGATCAGAAATACGGCAAATATTTCGATGATTACTTCGATCAGGTAAAACAGGGTGTGATTCCTTTCGGTGACTGCCAGATTCCCGGCTTTGCCGGCTTTGTAGGACCGGATGGCCCTTACGCCGGAGTTGAAGATTCTGTATTCAACGGCGAAAAGAATGCAAGTGACTGGGTAACAGAACTGGAAGAAAAAGCAAACGAATACAATCGTCAGGCTATGGAAGACGCCGGTCTGGAATAAAATATTCGGAAGCGGCGGAACAGACGGCGGCCGGACTGTCCGATAATGGTTTGGGCGCTGTCTGAAACAGATATGCCGGGGTGTTCCCATACATTCCGGCATATCCAATAAGAAAGGAATGCTTCATGGATAAAAAGCAGATACGACTTACAGAATACAATCAGCCTCTGATTGAACAGAGAGCGGATCCGTATGTTTACCGTCACACGGATGGAAAGTATTATTTTACTGCTTCCGTGCCGTCGTACGACAGGATCGTCCTGAGAAGCGCAGAAACGCTGGAAGGTCTGAAGGATGCGGAAGAGATTACGGTCTGGACGAAACATGAATCAGGCCCTCAGAGCATCCATATATGGGCTCCTGAGATTCACCGGATCATGGGCAGATGGATCATTTATTATGCAGCCGGCGATATGGATGATATCTGGGAAATCCGTCCCTATGTGCTGGAATGTCAGGGGGATGATCCCATGAAGGATCCCTGGAAAGAGCTGGGAATGATGCAGGCTGCCCCTGAAGATGAATTTTCCTTCCACGACTTTTCTCTGGATGCCACCGTATTCGAAAACAGAGGCAGCTGGTACTATATCTGGGCAGAGAAAACCGGTGTGGGAAAGAAGATTTCCAATCTGTATATTGCAAGAATGGAGACACCGAACCGACTGGAGACGGTACAGGTACTCCTGACGACACCCGACTATGACTGGGAAAGAATCGGTTTCTGGGTCAATGAAGGACCGGCGGTCATCAAACATGACGGCAGGATTTTCATGACCTATTCCGCCAGTGAAACGGGAGCATGCTACTGCATGGGCATGCTGTATACGGAAGAAGATGCAGACCTGCTGGATCCGGCTCAGTGGACCAAATTGCGTTATCCGGTACTGAAAACTGACGAAGAAAAAGGAATTTACGGTCCCGGACACAATTCTTTTGTAAAATCGGATGACGGAGTAACGGATTTGTGTATCTATCACGCGCGGCAATATGAAAAAGTGGAAGGAGATCCACTTTACGATCCCAACCGCCATACGATGGTCATGCCGGTTATCTGGAACGAAGACGGATTTCCGGAATTCCATTATCCTGTACAGAAAAGATAAAACAGGCCGGAAAAAAAGAAAGTAACTGTTGAGAGCCGGAGAGATACACTGCATCGGAAACCGGGCAGTGTATCTCTCCGGTTCGAAACGGCTGTTTAATTGTTTGTATTTACCATATATTTGACTTAATATATTTTTTTGAAAAAATATAAAAAAGTATTGACAGGAAAATGAAAATGTAGTATGATATATTTCGTTCGAGAGA
>JALFLM010000036.1 GCA_022774705.1 Lachnospiraceae bacterium
TATAAAAAAATATATCCAAGACCAGGAAAAACACGACATCATGGTGGATAAATTAAGCGTAAAGGAATATGAGGACCCTTTTAAGGGTTAGAGGCTGGTAGTACGAACACCCCTTTAGGGGTAGCAACGAGTCAAGAGCAATTAGGCTTGAACGGAGCTGTGGAAATACTGCTTGCCAGTATTTCCATAGCGTAAAGAGAAAGCCAGCGTCTTTAGGCGCTGGCCTAGTAACAGGGGCTTATAGTCCCAGACCGAACCACCCGTTTTACGGGTGGCGGCGATTTATAAATGTAAAAATGCATCTGCATATCCGACTTGACTGACACCCTGTATAGAGTTAAAAACGGTTCTGCTGGCAGGTATAAGGCGCCCAGTAATGCGGATTTTCGAAAGGAATTGGCCGTGTTTTTGCAACAACCTGCAGGTTTATCATGAATTGCATAAGGTGTTTTGTTTTCAGGTGCTGATTCATAAGGAATGATTTCCAGTCTGCCAGAGATGCTTTTTTCATAAATTGTTGGGAAATCTGCAAAGCTGTTGGCGGTGACATATGCTTTTCAACGATTCCAGTATAAAAATGAATCATAAACAGGCAGCAGGCAAAATCTTCAACATCCCACAAGGTAGAAACGACATATTTTGCATCAGCAATTTCCAGAGCAGTACGGAGCCCGACATTTTCTCTGTTTTGTCCGACATCTCCCAAACCGGAAGAGCATGCAGACAAAACAAACAGTTCTGTATTGGATAAATCGAATCTTGTTATTTCATCAGCGGTTAAAATTCCATTGTCCGCACATCCGTTTCCTGTTTTATGCTGGAGATAATGATCTGCGCCGGCCATGGCAATGCCATGTGTTAACCAGTTGTCATCGGTCATATTATCGTCAAACTTATCGCTGAATCCATGGGTGGAAATATGAATAATTTCAGCATGTAAGTGGCTTTTAAGTGCCTGCTTGGTTGCTTTTGAATTGCACCAGGCATTCGTATTCAATTTGTCTGCAATAATTTCTGCTTCAGCAGCGCTGAAAGGGAGCCGTTTCAGAGAAACAGTATTTTTCTGAGCTGAAGCAGGCCGGAATTTATCCCCAAAAGGGATTTTCAGACCAATTTCCGTATTCAATCTGGAGGTTGTGTTTTCATCGGGCTTATTATCGGTAGTATATTCGGGATTACCGGCAATAAAATATCGGCCTGATGAATATGTGGAATAATCTGCAGCTGGCGTGTATTCTTGAATTGTCTTCTGCCTTTTGCGGCTATGATGGAGAAAACTGCGCCCGCTGCTGACGTGGGTAATACAACAGACCTCGCCCAGCAGCCTGCCGTCTGTCAGAGGAAGTACACTGAAAGGCAGGTCATTAAGGTCACCGTCTGTCGCCAGAAAGATTTTTTTATTCTGCAACAGATATGGTTCAAAAGAACCCAGTAATGTTTTCGAGAGATTGCTTATTTTTCTCGCAGATACCTGCTGTCCAGGCTCCGATAATTTTTTTCGTATGGATGAAGCGGCATCCATAATAGAATTGCAGTCAAAATGAAGTTCCTGTTTGCGGAAAAAACGAAAGGTTCCATTTCCTTTAACAATACAATAAATGTCCAGTGCAACAAGCTTTTCACCTTTTTCTTTGCAGGATAATTTCGTCCAGTTCATTTCCTTCTCCAAATTATTTTCAGGGACTGCAATAAAATTGAGAAATACAGAAAAATCGGGCATAGCCTGGGCAATATCTTCCAATGTAAAGTCAGAAAAAGCAAATGTCTTTTTCTGATTCAGTGAATCATAGCGGGTTTCCAATGTCTGTAATTCTGATAAAATTATCTGACGATGAGGGTTATCTGATTTCCAGATGGAAAGTTCTGAAAGCCGGTCCTGTAAATCAAAAATCTGTTTTTGCAGAGAATCAAGTTCTGTATTTGTATTTTCATGCAAACATTTTCGGATGATGGACTCTTCCATATTTGAGTGGTTAAGCAGGAGATTAAAACAATCTTTCTCTGAGCCTGTTTCACGGAGTATGGCATACAGTTCACAGAAAGAAATCCGTGCCAGTTTAAGATAGCCATACAGTTCATTAATCTGATGAAAACAAAATAAACGCTGTATGTACTGACAGGAAGACAAAAGTGCTTCATTCAGCAGCGCAATTGCTTTAGATGTTTCATGCAGCAGGTAGTAACAGACCGCGATTTTGTTATAGATACCGATAACCTGCGGGAGATTTTCATGCCGGTCCTCGTCACTTAAGTCAGAGAGCTTATTGCAAAATGCATCAATGATACTGATTTTTCCATCGGTGAAAGCAAGCATAGCCTCTGCAAATTCAAAATACAGAACATCAATCAGCTGAATATCAGGAGCGACAAGATATGGGCAGATTTGTTTCAGCTGCTGTTTAAAAGAGAATTTCTCTTCTGCAGATAAAGGTTTCCCGGATGAGACACGGTGGACGATCGCAGCAGGGTATAGTTTTATCGCAGCACGCCAGCCGTATTTCAGATCCAGTATATAGTTCAGATTCGGATGAATCAGAACTTCGTATGCCGTTTGAAAATCCATATCATTCATATAGCAGGCAGAACAGTTTAAAATTGTCTGTGCGAGAATAATAGGATCAATATCCTCAGGATAACTTCTGTTTCTGATTTGATCAATCAGAAATTGAATGCACTGTGCCTGCTGCCTGGTATGCTCCTGATAAGGAAACAATGAATAAAGATAGCTTATATTCTGATAAATAGTATAGTCAATATATGGATTAGGGTAATTGTTTTTAAGCTCCATTGCCTGAAGGAGATTGTGTTCGGCCTGTTTATATCTTCCTGTTTTGATATATAAAACAGCTTGATAAGAAAGTGCGTTTTTATAATTCAGAACAGGATGATCTTTTAATTTTTTATCATATTTCAGCGTTAGTCTGCAGAAATAACTGCATTCTGTTTCATACTTGCTGACATGTACGGGAAAAGAAGATTTAATGACAAAATAGCAGATTTCAAGTAGATATAATTCTTCTTGCTCCCGAATATTTTCAGGAAAAGAGTCGTTGTTACAGATTTCAGTAATCAGGTCATGGGCAATATCCAGTGCCATAAGAGTATTTTCATTAGAAGGATAGGTCTGAAACAGCGAATCAATCAGAATATAGAAAAATTCAATAATTTGTTCCATATCACATGAATTTGAAAAGGAGTGTTTAGCTTTTTTCCATGTATGTGCAGAAAGCGCAGAAAAACTATCACTGCCGGTAAGTATTTTTACGACGCAGGAAATATCAGGCTCTGTTTGAAATATTTCAATCAGATTTGCAAGAGGATCTGAAATCTCATCAAGCCGGGAACTGTCACCGGCTTGATACATCTGATACAGGATGCGAACAAGGGCTGCATCACAAACCAATTGATTCGTATTATGAGTGGACCATTCATCACTGCTGGGTAAATCTGAAAGATGAGCCAGATTTTCCTGAAACTCAGGAGAATTGGTAATCCAGTAATCGTATTGCTTTTCCAGAACTGTCATTTTTCGTTTTCCTTTATTTTTGTAATGGTCAGCGTGAACGTCATGTCGGGGGCGATTTCTTCAAACCGGGTTAGATAAGATTCAGATAACTCGTCAAAAATAATTGTCTGTTTCTGCGTACTACCGTCTTCAAAAAGAAGTTCGGCAATCAGGAAAATGTCTTCGGAACTTCCAAATAAATCTGCATCCAGTTCGATGGATAAGGATTCTTCGTCTGGATCATAAATGATAGAGGAGTATTCGGAATCCACTGTTTCCAATTTAACTGTTTCACACATGGAAGAAGAACGGTATGCTCCCTGTCTTGAAGAAGAAACAGGTACAAAATTCATAAATGTGCCGACCGAGGACAGAAGCCTGACTTTATTGCAGATGTCCATGGCAGAGAGTGTGTATGCTGCAACTAAAAGAATCATTCTATCCAGAGCTGCATTATCAGAAGATACCTGTTCGTATGAATCAGACTGCGCAGGAGAACCTGTGAAATCAGAGGAAATAACAGACATCAGTCCCAAATAGGCCTCGAAGGTTTTTCGGCAGATTTCACAAAAAGTAATGTGTTTACGTGCTTCGGCTTCTTTGTCAGTGAATAAAATCCAGTTGCATTCTTTATAGGCCAGGTCATAGAGCTGATCATCTGAAAGATGCCTGCTTTTACTGTAATCATAATTTGAATCAGTTTTCATTGGAATGACTCCTTTCTGAAAAAATTCTGGAAGAGATTTTTTTGTGTGCCTCCTGACGATATTTATTTCTGCCGCATATCTGCATAAATTCAAAAAGCTCAGGATCATTTTTTCTGGCATCCTGAAGTGTTTGCATCATCAGTTCTTTATCAATGGTTTTGTACCAGTCATATAAACTGTCCCGTTTAAATTTTCCCAGAAGGGTAATATTGCCCGTAACAGGAAAATCATATTTATAAGCAGTATAGGGAGAATTTAGTTTTTGACGATATACCGGACCCCACCGGAAATTGACTGGTACGATTGGAGCTTCGTTATAACGCTGTTCAAACTCATCTGACAGGATGAATACGGTTCGTTCGTTCATTTCTTTTATAGCCCATTTCACATTCTGGGAATTTGTTAGTGTGCCGTCAATTAGAGGAAGAATTTTGGCATATGCATAATAAATAACATGATGAGGCGGAGATTTTTCTTCCATCAGCTTTACAAGAAAAAGTTTCCACAAATCATAGATATTTGCTTTTCGTATATCAAGTAATTCATTATCTGTTTTCTGAATTTGCTCTTTTATGAAAAAATCCTGAGCTTCGTCATCCAGAGAGACATCTGTGTGCCGGAGCTGTTTGCGGATGTATGTTTGGGCCATCTTTTTATAAAAGGATATATAGTAGGCGTAATAATTTCTATCATAACATTTTGCAAGATAGTTTCGATTTCGTATGGAAACGAAAATGGCTATCTGGGCATCAGCCACAACATCGTCTATATCATATTTGTTGTTCAGGTGAAAAGCTGTTCTGCTGAAATATGCGGAAATCACGTTTCTTCCAGGGGCTTGAGTTAATTGCAGGAACTGGTTATAAGCCTCCATGTCATTATGTTCAATACGGTCAAATATTTTATCAATTTCCTCCTGAGGAGGGGCTGTGTATGTATAAGACAATGAAATACCTCCTTTGAATGTATTGAAACCAGTATTATAAATCTCGTGTGAGCAATTGTATGGAATTACTCGGTAATGAGTTTATTATGTGACATAATAAATCTATAGTCCGGTATGAATTTCAACATAAAGCGGGCTGTGAAGATCCCATTTATCACATAGAGATAGTTTCTGTTTGATTTCATTAAGAAATCGTTCGTTTGCTGGATCATAAATATTCTGGATGATGTGTATTGCTTCTTCATAATTTTGTTTAGCCAGAGAGAGATTGCCTCTCCAACATGACAGATCACCACTTGCAATAAAAATTCTGATTAAATGGCTGTTATACAGTTTGCCGCGATACTGATTTTCAATCTGGAATGCACTGGCCAGGGTATGCTTTGCTGCATTAAATTTCTTTTTGATGGTACAGGCTTTTGCCTTTACCGTCATCGCTGCTGTAAGACTGAGACTCACAATATCTCCATTTTCTTCCATGTAAAAGGAAATTGCTGATTCTGCATAAGAGAGAGCCTTTTCCGGATCTTTTCTCAGAATTTCAAGGCAGGCATACATGTAATAGAAATCTCCCATGGAATAAAGCATATGTAAAGAACAGTCTTCTTTTTTTATATTTGATGCAGCAATGATTTTTTCTGCTTTCTTCAGCCAG
The DNA here is from genome assembly GCA_022774705.1 of Lachnospiraceae bacterium. Lineage (GTDB taxonomy): Bacteria > Bacillota > Clostridia > Lachnospirales > Lachnospiraceae > TWA4. Next base: position 5,814 of record JALFLM010000036.1, read on the forward strand.
AACTCAGCCTTATCAACTTCTCGGGTTTCAACATGATAACGGGATATTCTCTGAGCTGCAAGAATCAATTCCGGTATATTTTTCTGTTGTGTTTGATCAGAAACATAAAAATCCCACATTTTTTTAAACCATACTGTACTTTGTAGTTTTCCTTTTTCTCCGGAAGAATACAGACTATTACCTACAGATTTTGCAAGAAGACCGAGAATCTGATTATCAGCATGGTGTTCAAAAGCAAATTGATATGCTGATTCTGATACATCAACAGCCAGTTTGAATTGATTAATCTGCCAGCAAAAAGAGGTTAGACTTTCGTAGGCAATTACAGTAGTTAATGAAAAAGATTTTATATTGGTCAATACGGAAATAATTATCTCGTTGTACAGAGAAAAAGCATTTAGCGGCTTATTCCAGCAGTCAGAAACAATCCGGCTCAGACTGAGAATCAGACTTGAAACATCTTCAGCTGAAGGTTTCATGTTGCAGTAAATCAACTCCCGTATCAGTGGATGCAATGAAATAGAATCGTTGATTATGTCATGTTTGATGTAACTTCTGTGAATCAGATCATTCAGTGAGTTAAAGCTTCTGATATTGCACCATTTGCAGAAATTTTTCGCAGAAATACCTGAAAGAGGCAGAACAGCCAGATTTTTCAGGATATATTGTTCGTTTTTCTGCAGTTTTTCCGGACTGATAATGTGCTTAACATAGCTGTATATGGTTCCGGGAGCGGTTCCGGAACGATGATTGATTAAACTGAAATTTTCAGGCATAAGAATTCCGTTTTTATCCAGATAACTCAGCATTTTCTGAGGGTCCAGGCGATCAGCACGCATTTGCTTGGCAATTAATTCCAGCATAAAAGGGTGTCCCTCGAAATATTCGAATATTTTTTGGATATCCGTCATTTGGTCTGGTAGTATGTTTTTTCCAAGACATTTCTGAAAATGAGTCAAAGTCATTCCAGGTTCTGCAAATTCTTCGGCGGAAGCATAAAATTGCCAGAGATTACCGGAGGAGTAAAATTGATTGTCGGAATGACTGAATACCTCGAAGGGAAGAATAGGCAGGGTGACATATCCCTTTTCAGAAAAATCTGTTTGCGTAGTAAAAATTACAGAATATTCCCCTGATAAAAAAACTTCCAGGTTTTCATCATCCATTGCATTGAAATTATCAATAATCAGCAGAACATGCTCATTTGAAATTTTCTGAAGATGCTGTAGTTTTTTGGCAAAATAGGCCTGGGCATCGCTGCTTTTAATATCGCTTGCAGAATACGCCTGAAAATTTGTCAATGATATTTCATTGCAGACTGTATTTAATATGGTTCCAGGATCAGATATAAACAGTATTACATTATAGAACTTTCTGAACTTGTGTGCATAATGTTTAGCTATCTCTGTTTTCCCGATTCCACTGATTCCATATAAAAAAATGTGGTGCAGGCTGTTGCATGAATGAAGGCAGGAGTGAATCACAGAAAGATATCTTTGTCGTCCACAGAAATTGTTCACACATGCTGGAAGGATAAAATGTGGTTCAAATTCTGCGATAGTATCGAAAATGCTATTCCCGCTATTTTGCAGCAGGAGTGATTCACCGGGAACAGTAGAATTGTAATCACTGCAATCAGTATTGTTATAGTCGGGGTTAACGGGAATTGGGCAACAATAATCAATTGATCCGAAAAAAAGACTATGTAATGAATTAATGCTTTTTTCCAGAACTGCGAATAAAACAAACCAGGTTAATGCTTTTGCCGGATGATTGTGAATCAGGTTCTGAATCAATGGAATATCATTTTCAATAATGCAGTTTTTTTCAGTTTGTAAAATAGATGTAAAACAGTCTGCAAATATAGACTGATTATAGTACCCTTTTTTAAGAAAAGAATCACATAACTGCTGCATTTCTGAAAAAATACTTTTATTTTGAATCAGGTCAATTAATGATTTGAAAAAACTTTTGAAACCATATTTGTACATAGCGGGAGCATTGGATTGGTTGGAGTTACTGTAAATCTGACCTCGGAATAATTCAGAAAGTCTGCCCTTATTCTGGAATACGGGAATTCGATTAACAATATCAGCAGGAAAGAGAAGGCATATGAAATCATATTGCTTTGGCCCTGGATTTTCTCTGTTTTTATAATATTCCGGAATGTAAGTAAAAATTGAATCCTGATTGGCAGAATGTTGATAAAATGCGTTGTAAATATGTTGAAGATTGAAACTTGTATATGACATTACCGTAACCTCCTGCCAATATTTGAATATTTAGTGTGTAATATTTACTATATTACTAAATTAGATGGAATTATGCAATAGATTAAAGTTGCATTAATATTTCACATTCGTTTCAGGATAGTTACATTGAAACAAATTGCTAATAGTCTGAGAAAAGTGTAAGGTGTATTTATTAAATATCATATCTTTCTCCCAAAGAAGAGAGGCTTTCACAGAGGGAATCAAAAATGGAAAGCCGGAATGTGCTTATGCATTGGGTGAATTATATGAAATTTGAGGCATATACTGCTGATTGGATAACACGGTGATCTATAAGGATATTCCCCAATGGAAGTGAAAGCAGGAATAGATCAGGCTCTCCTGTAATAAGGACAGTCACTGTATCGAGGATTGGAACAATTGCACTTGTAACTGTTGATTTCAGAATTATTCAATTTCCAGTCCTTGTATTGCATGCGTGCCCCCAGATCTCTCTCTTTGACAGCTTTCTTAGCATGACAGTAGTCGCTTCCAATACCGTAGTTTGTTTCATAAAATGAGCATGACATATTTTTATCCTCCTTGCTTGCTAATTGTGTGGATTATTTTATATAATAGATTTTTTTCTGTCAATATCCGGATTGTTTCAGAATTGTTATATTTTATTTTAATACCGATTTTAATAATATGAAATATTTGAATAAAACCCTGAAAAAAGTTATGAATGACGATTAGTCAGTGTAAATAAAATGAAAGGAGTTACTATTATGACAAAACTTAGTGAAAAGACACATAATGGTCGGAATAACCAAAGAAAAAACAGTAATAATCGGGTTATGGAAAACAGAGGTGGAGGTGATGATGTAATGAAGGTAAAAACTGCTATCAGTAACGCTAAAAAGAAGAGCTTATGTTTTGCGCTTCTCATGTGCATGATAATTTGCACAATGGGTGTTTCGGTTGAAGCAGCTGCAACAGATGCAGATACAGGTACAACTGTTTTAGATTATCTGTATTCGTTGAGACATGATAATATATCAATTTATACTATTCCAAACTCACAAAAAGTATATTGTTATGGAAATCGCAATTTGTCAGGTGCGGCGCTTGCGTATATTGCACCAAACAAATATTCTCAGGTAACCTTACTGGATGTATATAAAAACGGGTCAAAATCATCCGCTAAAATCATGAGTACGAACGGTAAGTCCTACTGGGTACCGATTAGTGTCATATGTCGTGATAAAAATTTCAAAATTTATACGTATCAGCGAACAAAAAGATTAACCTGCTACAAAACGACATCTAAAGATTCAAAGTTTTTGTATTTAAATTATTATCCTGATGAGAGCGGAAAAAGCAAAAATGATGTTACAATTATTGGACAGTCAGGTGATTATATTGATGTTTTCTGTGGTTCCAAAATCTTTCGTGTTTTGAAGAAAGATCTTTTTACAGCTCCTGTAAATTCCAGATATATATATAATATTTCACCAAAAGCAGCTTCTTCTGCATCTTTTGGAACAGTATGGTATCTGTATCCGTCAGGGAAAACATCAGGATCGAAAATTTGTTTAAAGAAATTGAGTACTTTAGATATGGGTATCTCGGATAAATATAAATTTTCATTCAGCTATGATAATTCTACTGGATTATATACAATTACAAATGGCTATTCAGGACTGGCTCTTGACGTAAAAGGAGGAGATTCATCGTCGGGAGCTGTTTTACAACAATATACAAAGAATAATACATTCAGTCAGAAATTTCAGATTTTTAAATCTTCTGATGGGTACTATTATATTCGTTCCAGTTTGGGAACATATGTTGATTTACCCGGGGGAGTAATGAAAAACGGAAAAGCATTTCAGCTTTATGAGGGGAATGGAACAGATGCTCAAAAATTCAGTATACAGAAATATGTACTTCCCTGATTTCAGATTTGCATCATATAATTTTGCACTTGTTGTATGAGGAGTTTGTTTATGTTTGAATTAATTTTTGGCATGGTAATGCTTTATCTGATCGGTGCCTTGGTATGGTCTTTGTTTACAGCATATCCTGCATTGTTTGTTATTGTAGCTTTAGTTGCCGGATTTTTATTAATTTATTATTTAATTGACAATGGAAATGCATTCTCAGCACTTTTATTTCCAGTGGAAGGAGCGGGAACCGGTTTGGTGGCAGGATTTATTATGCGTGCATTGCTGGGAGATGAAAATATTCTGTATAATTTTGTTTCAGAAGAATATGTTGTTCCAATCATTACAATTGTGGGTTGTGTAGTGGGGCTGTTCTTTTTAATACTTTATGTGGATGAAATACAGACTCAGAAACAAAACGGAAAAAAAGAAGATGATTGCTATGCAAAGTATGCTGTAAACACAATTTTTGTTTCAATTGGTATTGAGTCAGCATTTGGAATACTGGTTTTAATCACAACAGGAGCTGTGCTGATCGGAGGGGTCATACTGATAGTTGCTCTGATTGGTATTACATATTTTTTTCATTTGTTTTAGAAATTTAGAAAATGGTTAAATCAAAATAATTGCAATGAGAAATATGTTGGTATATACTATATTTATAATTAAAAAGAAAGGAATGAAAGCAACTGTAATGAAAGAAAACGCAATAAAGATATTATGTATTCTGACATTGATAATGTGTATTTTTTCAGCCTGCGGTCAGGAAAAATTTACCTGTGCATTATGTGGTGATACGGTAACGCAGAAGCCACATGAAGGAACTTTTTTTGGCGAGGTAGTGAAAATTTGTGATGATTGTTACGAAAGCTTTGAAAAAATACATAATTTGGGAGACTAATGCTAGCTTACAATAATTAAACTCAACAGTAAAAAGTTTGCATGCTTAAGAAGCCTGTGAATCCCAGTAGATTCCAGACTGCTCCTGCTTTTCTTGAATTAATTGTGTTATACCCTAAAGGGCACTCGTGCATAATTCGGGGCTTTTTTCCATAAGTCGAAAAATATGATGCCTCAAATAATACATGATCGTTGCCTCAGACAGTTTACCTCCCGAAGGTGTTCTCAGATAACGAATCTCACGGGAATCCACCGTTCCGGTCAGACGTACAGACAGGATCTGTACGATCCCCATTGCAATACAGGAAAGGGCTATGTGCATTTCAATGGCTTTTACTGTTTCGAGGATCTTCTTCCGGGTGTTTTCATCTGTAACCTTTTCCAAAGGTTCTGCTTCATCCTGCTTCCGGTAGTAATTCAGTTTTGGCATATGCTTTGACCAGAAATGGTAACAGAATGCGCCGGTCTGCTGTTTTAACTCTTTGAACGTGCATTCGATCCGGAAACGATAACTGTAAAGGCGGATCACTGACAGCGGCTCCAGTTTCAGACTGGTGCTGACAAGGATACTTTTTGTTCCCTGATATTCCACCAGAATAAATCGCAGTTTCTGATACAGCTTCTGTCCCCAGAGAAGATCCCGGCTGTAATAGCGGATGGGCGTTTTCTTTCCGTAAAGCACTGCTTCTGTCTGAAGGAATTCACTGCTGCAGGTATCGAAAAGCTCCATCAGGTGGACCGTTTTACCTTTTTTGGCAGGACGGCCTTTGGTTCCGGGTTTCTTCGGTTCCGGTTCCTCAAAAGCTTTACAGGATCGTTTTGCTTTTGTGACAATCTCCATCTGAACAGGCCCTTCCTGATTCAGTTCTTTTGACCGGATCAGCCCGGGAACAGACAGAAAATACCGGTCCAGAAGGAGCAGGGAATCTCCAAAAGTTTTAGCAGCCAGATAAGCATCCTCAATCATCTGGATGATATGGGAGGCACTGGAAACCGACGATTTCGCCCAATCCTGGCTACCTGTAATCCGTCATGAAGGCGGATGCTGAGTGGGATACAGGCCCAGTTGCGGATATCCACTGCCAGAACTCCCAGCCCTCCAAACATATGGCCGTGGATGTACTGGGATTTGGCAGAATTCTCTGATTCCTGGTACAGCTTTTTGACTCCGGGAATCCGTCGTCCTTCTTTGGACTGTTTTACTCCATCGCCGATCAGGACATGGAATTCGCCTTCATGATAAAGAGGAGAATACACCTTTACTGCTTCAAACCAGCGCTGCCGTATGGATTCGAGAGACCAGGAAGATGCCCTGAAAAAATGAATCATGGAAACATAACAAACCAGCGGAAAGCAGCTTTCCGTGAAAAACAGGATTCAAAAAAACATAAAATATCATCAATAAATTTTAACATAGAGTATGGTCAACCACCTGAAAGTATGGTAAACTCATATCCAGAATAACTCTTTCAGGTGTTTTATCCTTTCTTAAGTGTGGTAACTCAAGAATATCATAAAACTAGGCGAAAGAGTTATTTTTTTATTAAAACTTTTTACTGTCAAGTAATTAAAGAGAAATAATTAAAAAGGAGAGATTGATATGTTTAATAGATTATTTGGAGAAAGTGATAAAGAAAAAATGGAATTTCTGGAAGTTCGTGTACCGGTTAGTCTTGTTCTTGTCATTTTATCAATTGTAATTTCTGCATTTGCAGAAGAAGCAACAATGGTTATTGCATTACTGGGTTATTATTGGGCATGGGAATTGATAAAGCGCTGGTTTGGTGTAGCCAGTATATTTACTTTGATAGCCGGAATGAAAAATATTGTTCTTGGTGTTATAGTTGGATTGGCGTTTTTAATCGTTGGCTACTTTTGCGGTCTGATTACGCTTTTGCTTGCAACTATTTGTTATATTAGTCTTAAAATGTCAAAACATTCCTGATAAATATGCAGGGGGAAGGAAAAATGTCAAAGCAAACATGCAATAATAAAAAAGTATCGAGTAATTCAGAATTAATTATCGCTATTCTTGCTGTAATTGTGATATTTATTGTTTGTAAATTTGCATTTAAACAGATTGTCGGGAGAAATCTTAAAATAACATTGGAAACATACGTAGAATCTGTAGAAGACAGAGATGTTGATGCGTTAATAGATGATTTGTTTTTACCGGAATACCTTGATGCTTTATTGGATAATAATAAAATCACAGAAAAAGAAATCCGGAATTTCTATCAGGAAAAATATGATTCTGTTTTATCACAGCTTTCTGATATGATAGAAAACAACACTGCTGTGAATCCACAAAATACTCCTGTTTTTTATGATTTGGAAGACAGTGTTTATTTTAATTCTGATGAAATACATGAATTAAACAACGAACTGGAAAAAATGGGTTATCGAGGAGACAAAATCGAGGATGCTGTGGAAGTATGGATACAATTTACAATTAAGGAATCATCTGATGGCAGTTCAACAACTCATATTTTATTGGAACCTCAGTATCTTAAACTCGTAAAAACGAAAAAAACATGGTATATTCTTGAGATAGAGTAAATCACATATTAAGATATGTATCAACAGATTTAGTTTTAATGTCAATACCAGCCTGCAGGTGATCGATGCATCAACAGGCTGGTTTCCTGTTTATTTTTAGAATAAAGACATAATGATTCAGTTAACAGCTGATTCATTATGTTTTTTGTTTTTTCAGGGAAAACACCAGATATATTTTTAAACGGCAATTACTCAGTAGAAAAAATAATGCTGAGAAAGGCCGGATGCAATATGATAAAGAAAAAGATTTCTGTTGTTGTACCTGTTTATAATGTGGAGTGTTATCTGGAAAACTGTATAAACAGTTTATTTAGTCAAACTATGGAAGAAATCGAAATTATATTTGTGGATGACAAGTCGACAGATCATTCTTCTGATATTCTTGATTATTATGCTGTTCGTGATGTGCGGATTCGTGTGATTCATCACGAACAGAATCTGGGGACCTGTTATGCACGAAAACACGGTGTGCTGGAATCTGAAGGGAACTATATTCTGTTTGTAGATGCAGATGATTATCTGGAGATTGATACCTGCGAAGTTCTTCTGAGAGAAATGGAGAGAGAACAGGTTGATATTCTTCACTTTGGAAGTTATCTTCATCCGGAGCCTTACATGGAACAGGCAAGGATTGAGAGAAGCCGTAAAAATCTGATTCCATATTGCGGAAGGCTATCGGGGGAAAATGTTCTTGAGGGGTGTTTTCTCCAGAATAAGTATCGTTTTACAATATGGAATAAATTGTATCGTGCAGATATATGCAGGCGTGCATTTGAAAATATTGAAAACGGATATTTTATTAAAGGTGAAGATGTATATTCTTATTATGTTTTGGCACATTATGCTCGATCCTACAAAGGAATTCCGGATAAAAAATATCACTACAGGTTAGGTGTAGGAATAACCGGACACAAAAAAACGGATTTGAAAGGATTGGATTGCTATAGTCAGAATATTGTATCAATAAATGCACTGGATCGCTTTTTGAAAAAACATGATCTTCATAAAAAATACCCGGGGCTTATGGAAAAACTGAGATTTGATGCATTAAGTGATGTGATTACCAAATATTATATATATTTATCAGAAGAGGATAAAATCAAAGGCATAGATGTTTTACAAAAATACTGGCAATATGATGAATTGTTAACATGGAATGAAATTTGTAGTTATCCGGTAATTAAAATTGAAGGATAGATATCTGATCTGGAAAAATGCTTTTTATTTTGTCGGAGAATGAACCTGTATGTAATACGTACAGGTCCCTGCCACATACAATGTAAAAAACACATCTGGTGATGAGATGAAAGACCGGATTTTCCAGGCAATGCAGATTCCGCCGGACATGGCCAGAGGTGTTACTCTGACGGAAATAAGTGGTTATCAGGAGATGCGGATCGAAAATTTCCGGAGTATCTGCAGTTATTTTGATACGGAGATCCGGGTTCTTGCTTCCGGCTATGTAATCTGTGTGGAGGGGAAGAAGCTTCAGATTGCGTATTATTCCGAATTGATCATGCGGATCACGGGAATCATCACGTCGGTGCGGTTTGACAGGAGGGATTGAATGTTTCGATGGATACGGGGGTGGGTGCATCTGTCGGTTGAGGGCAGCGGTCGGGAGCGTTTTCTGAATCTGTGCCGGAACCGGGGGATGGTTGTATGGAATATTATCTCCGGCGAATGCGGATACACCTGCTGCATGTATCGAAGTGATTATCTGGACTGCGGGGATCTGGTCCGGAAGGCAGGAGTAAAAGTGACCTGCATCAGGGAATACGGATTTCCCGGTTATCTGCTGCGTTACCGGAAGAGACAGGCTTTTTTTGCGGCTTTTTTTCTGTCTTTGTGGCTGATCTGGTTTGCTTCCCTTCATCTGTGGGAGATACAGATTGAGAATAATTTATATTACACGGATGATCAGATCCTGAGTTGTCTGAAAGAATATGGAATTTTGAAGGGAATCAGAAAATCAAAGGTGGACTGCGAAGCCATCGAACAGGAACTGCGGGATACCTTTGAGCGGATATCCTGGTCGGCTGTCAGCGTGGAGGGGACAGTTCTGAAAGTCAATGTGGCGGAAAACTACGGGACTCTGGAAGCTGTTATGGCTGATACAAAACCGGGAGATCTGGTGGCGGAAACGGATGGCGTGGTGAAAACGCTGGTGGTGCGGAAAGGGATTGCGCAGGTGAAACCGGGGGATTCTGTGACCAGAGGGCAGGTTCTGATCTCCGGCAGTGTGCCGAGACATAACGATGCCCAGGAGGTGACCGGCTATGAATTTGTACATGCCGATGCGGACGTTCGCGTAGAGAGTACGATTTCCTATGAAGACAGCCTGAATCCGGATCAGACGGAAAAGATATATGTCAAAGGAAAGGGCTGTGTCTATCATATCGGCCTTGCGGGCAGGAATTTTTCTCTCTCCGGTCCTGTCAGGCTGTTTTGGAAGCTGACAGACCGGATTTCAGAGGCGGTGGGGGCCGTCGGAATCAGCGGCAAAGGAAAGATGTCCTCCGGCAGCAGTATGAATACCACAAGCAGTACAAATACAACAGAAAGCGGCACTGATGAGATCGGAAGCGGTTTTCGTGAGGTGTTTTTGCCGGAACCGGGTATTTCCTTTCATTTTTATAAGGTGGAGCAGAAAGAATACCGCATCTGTCACAGGTGGCTTTCTGAAGAGGAGGCTTCCGTCCTTCTTCAGAAAAAAATCGATGAATTCCTGGAAAATATGCAAAAAAATCAGGATGTGGTAGTTGAAAATCAGGTCAGAATATATTATGATTCTGTTGTGTACCGTGCCAGTGGAAATATTGTATTTCTCAGTCCACAGGCAGGGTATCAGCCAATTGATTACAGTGCCCTGGAAACAGAGGGGAATCAGACGGAACAGGAGAATTCCGAAGAGTAACAGATCAGCGGACCTTTCAGTCAGCAGGCACTGAAAAAGGAGTCTTTTATTTTATGAGTTTAATTGAACAGTCGCTGGCAGTTCCTACAGAACATGAGAGGAATATCTGCGGGCAGTTTGATGCATATGTGAAAAAAATCGAACGGGCGCTCCGGGTGACCGTGATTTCCAGAGATGGTTTTATGAAGATCATCGGGCCGGAAGAGATGGTGGGTAAGGCAGTCGGTGTATTTACCAGTCTGCTGGAGCTGTCAAAACGGGGCAATACCATTACGGAACAGAATGTGGATTATACGTTAGCCCTGGTTTTTGAGGAGAAGCAGGATGCTGTTCTGGAGCTGGATGAGGATGTGCTTTGCCGGACTATCAACGGAAAGCCGGTGAAGCCCAAAACACTGGGACAGAAAAGCTACGTGGATGCCATTCAGAATCATATGATCACCTTCGGAATCGGTCCTGCAGGTACCGGCAAGACCTATCTGGCCATGGCTATGGCAGTTAAAGCCTTTAAAAACGGAGAGGTGAACCGGATCATCATGACACGGCCAGCCATTGAGGCCGGTGAAAAGCTGGGATTCCTTCCGGGTGATCTGCAGAGCAAGGTAGATCCCTATCTGAGACCTCTTTATGATGCTCTTTATCAGATGATGGGGCCGGAAACCACGGTCAGCAATATGGAAAAGGGACTGATCGAAGTGGCTCCGCTGGCGTATATGAGAGGCCGTACCCTTGATAATGCATTTATCATTCTTGATGAATCTCAGAATACCACTTCAGCGCAGATGAAGATGTTCCTGACACGAATCGGTTTCGGTTCCAAAGTGGTTGTAACAGGCGATGCTACCCAGCGGGATCTGGCACCGGATATCACTTCCGGACTTGATACGGCCATGCGTGTGCTTCGGGATGTGGAAGGTATTGCCTTTACCCGGCTGGGAGCAAAGGATATTGTACGCCACCCGCTGGTACAGAAGATCGTGGAAGCCTATGAGGTATACGAAGAGCAGGAGAATAAAAAGAACCGGGCAACAGGCCGCAGAGCGGCTGGAAGCACCGGTGCTCCTTCTGGCAGCCGCAGAGGAGAAAACAGAGGAAAACGTTCAGAACAGCAATAATATTTTAGTACAGAGGAATACATTATGACAATTGAGATTGAGAATGAATACGGCAATCAGGATGCCCTGCCTTTTGACTGGGATGCCCTGCTAAGAAAAGTGGTGCTGGGGGCCATGGATTTTGAACCCTGTCCTTATGAGGCGGAGGTCAGTATTCTGCTGACAGACAATGAGGAAATCCACCGGATCAACCGGGAGTTCCGCGGAATCGACCGTCCGACGGATGTTCTTTCATTTCCCATGATTCAATATGAAGAGCCGGGCGATTTTGATCATTGTGAAGATCCTGATCAGGACTGCTTTAATCCGGAGACCGGAGAGCTGGTGCTGGGAGATATTGTGATTTCTGTTGATAAGGTGCTGGAACAGGCAGAAGCCTATGGCCATACCGCTGAGCGGGAGCTGGCTTTTCTGGCTGCCCACAGTATGTTCCATCTTTTCGGCTATGATCACATGGAGGAGGATGAACGCCGGGTGATGGAAGACAGACAGAAAGCACTGCTTGAACAGCTGGGAATTACGCGTTAATCTGAAAAAGTGATTGACGCTTCTGCTTTCAGGGTGTATTATCAGTAACTGGTTGCAAAAGAATAAAGTCAGTCCGGGGGACAGACTGTGAAGCCGGCAGATACCCTGCACATTTGCCGGATTGATATAATATGGAGGATGAGACTTTCTATGGGAGAGAAACAAAGGCGTAAAAGAGAAGCCAATTTCCTGATTCAGGGAAGCATACTGGCAATCGCTTCGGTTATTGTCCGGCTGATCGGTATTGTATACCGGATTCCGCTGACCAATATCCTGGGTGACGGAGGCAATGCGGCATATACCAATGCGTATGAAATCTACTCTCTGATCTGGATGATTGCTTCTTTTGGGATTCCTACTGCTGTATCAAAAATGGTTGCAGAACGTATTGGCAATAAACAGGAGTGGAATTCCAACCGGGTTTTTGTGGTTTCACTTTTATTTGCAACAGTGGTGGGTGCTGCAGCATTCGGTGTACTGTTTTTCGGAGCAGGTTTTTTCGCCCATGTTGTTTATAAAAGAGCCGAAATTGAGTATGCGCTGATGGTTCTTGCGCCTACGGTCTGGATTTCTGCGTTTCTGGGAGCCTTCCGCGGGTTCTTTCAGGGATACGGAACTATGGTTCCTACGGCGATTTCCCAGATTGTTGAACAGGTAATCAATGCGGTTATGAGCATTCTGGGTGCATGGATTCTGTGGAATATGGGACACCGTCTGGATCTGCTGCACAGTGATGATCTGTGGGCAGATGCTCTGGGTGCTGCCGGAGGTACTGTGGGTACGCTGTCAGGTGCTGTGGTCGGTCTGATTGTCTGTATCGTAATCTACCGTCTGTATTATTCACACAGCAGAGAGGAGCTTTCAGGGGAATCAAAAGTAAAGGAATCCTACAGGCAGCTTCTTTCCACGCTGGTGCTGATGATTCTTCCTATTACACTGAACTCCGCAATCTACAATATCAGCAGTGTACTGGATTCGGCAATTTTCAGTAATTTCGCAGATCTTTCAGGCATGTCGGGAAATGCTTATCAGATCAGCTGGAACGCATACTCGGGCAAATACCATCTGCTGACCCATGTGCCGCTGGCTTTTGCGACGGCGCTGTCGGCTTCTGCGGTGCCCAATCTTTCCCGGACGCTGAAAACCTCCACGCCGGCGCAGATTACGCAGAAGATCCGCACGGCAATCCGCTTTGCCATGCTGATTGCAATCCCTTCCTGCGTGGGACTGGCTGTGCTGAGCAATCCGATTCTGAAACTCCTCTTTTCAGGAACTCCGGAAAGCAACGATCTGGCTTCCAGACTGCTGATCATGGGTGGAATTACAGTTGTTCTGTATTCATTCTCAACCATTACCAACGGTGTGCTGCAGGGGATCGGACGTGTAAAGGAACCGGCTAAAAATGCAGCGGTTTCTCTTATCGCCCATCTGGTGATTCTGGTTCTCTGCCTGTGGCTGCTGCCTTTGGGCATTTACGGCGTTGTTGCTGCCGATATCATCTTCGGGCTGATGATGAATATCATGAACTACCGGTCTATTTACAGGGCAATCCGTTTTAAGCTGGAGATCAGATGTACCTTCCTGCTTCCGGCTGTCAGCTCCGTACTGATGGGTGCTGCGGCCTGGGGAACGTATAAGGGTCTGTATGCTCTGCTTAAGAGCAACAGTATTTCTGTTCTTATGGCCATCTGCGTGGCAGTGGCAGTTTATGCAGCGGCTCTGCTGCTGACAGGTGCGATTTCAGAATCGGATTTGAAATCCTTCCCAAAAGGAACACTGCTGGTTAGAATTGCAAAAAAACTGCATTTATTAAGGAAAGCAGCCTGAATCATTTCCATATGAAATCAGAACCGAAAACTGACAGTGAATAAAAATGAAGAATATGGCAGATACTATACGTAAAGGAGTGATTGTTTATGAGATTACGTATCTGTATCTGCCTTTTCATTGTAATGTCGCTGATTACGGCAGGTTCTCTTTTCGGATATGTTTCTCTTCGGAAAGAGTATGCCGGTCTGATCAGGAAATATGAGGACAGTATCGATCGATCTGCAGCTGCTCTTCCGGATCAGGAGGAATCAGCCGGAAGCAGAGAGTCCGAAACAGAGGATAATCAGAAGGTTACCGGTTCGGATGCTTTTTATTATGTAACATTAAGTGATGAAGAAATAATTGCCTATACCGGAGATCACCGGCAGGTCTGCATGCGGACAAGGATCGATGAGGAAGAACTGGCAGCAGCCCTGATTCAGGAACTGAAACAGGGAATTTATCTGGAAAATCTGCCGGCTCTTTATGAATACCTGGAAAACTGCAGCAGCTGAATGAAAGGAATCCGCATCGGAAGTATCTGTGAGCGGATGCGGATTCTTTTCAGATAACAGGATATACAGGAGAACAGATGTGAAAAACCGGAAATTACATATTATTATTGTGGGGGCAGGTGCATCCGGGCTGATGGCGGCCATCAGCGCAGCACAGGCAGGTGCACATGTTACATTACTGGAGCAGAAGGAAAAAACCGGGAAAAAAATACTGGCCACCGGAAACGGGCATTGCAATTTTACTAATGACAGAATGTATGTATCATGCTATCATGGAAACGAATTTGCCATGCATGTGATTAAACACTTCGATGTGAGTCAGACACTGGATTTTTTCCGGGAACTGGGGATTTTCCCCCATGAGCGGAATGGATACTACTATCCCATGTCGGAACAGGCTCAGGCGGTTGCTGATCTGCTTCGGGAAAAGGCAGAAAAACTGGGTGTGGAGATCCTGACAGAGCGGAAGGTTCTGTCAGTCACAGGCAGAGGGAAATCCGGTTTTCAGGTCATGGTTCGGACAGCGGTCAGAGAGTCCGCCGGAAAGAACGACGGGAAAAACGGTGAGAAAGACAGTAAGAAGGGCAGAGGAAAGGCCGGTAATGAAAAAAGCGGCAGTGTTAAAAACGGAAAAAAGAAGATTCTGCAGGAAGAGATTCATTATGAAAATCAGCAGGTATACGGTGACCGCGTGATTCTGGCATGCGGAGGCAGGGCTTACCCTGCTCTCGGATCGGATGGCAGCGGATATGAGCTGGCCCGTTCTCTGGGGCATCATATTGTAACTCCCCTGCCGGCGTTAACCGGGATCCGCTGTCAGGAATCCTGGTTCAGACAGCTGGCCGGCGTGCGGATTTCTGCCCGTGTGGCAATCCTGGCAGACGGAAAATGCCTGGCTTCCGATACCGGGGAACTGCAGCTCACCGATTACGGAATCTCGGGAATTCCTGTTTTTCAGGTGAGCCGTTACGCAGCCAGGGCACTGGAGGAAAGAAAAAAGGTTCAGGCGGAAATCACTTTTTTCCCGGAACTTGGTGATGGGGAGTTAATGGAATATCTGCGGACCCATGCACAGGAACAGTATACCGGTCTGTATCCGGCAAAACTGCTGGAGGTACTGAAGCAGCTTTCAAAGGATGGAAAACTGTTTCATCTGACCCGTCATCTGCTCTGCACCTGTCTGGAAATCAACGGCTTTGACCGGGCTCAGGTCACCTGCGGAGGTGTGGAACTGACGGAAGTAAACGCAGACACACTGGAATCTCTGTTGTGTCCCGGCGTGTATCTGGCGGGGGAACTGCTGGATGTGGACGGAATCTGCGGCGGCTATAATCTTCAGTGGGCCTGGTCCAGCGGATGGCTGGCTGGAAAGTCGGCGGCAGATCATTTTCCATCGTAACAGAAATATGAAAAATACAGAATGACGGACAGGTTGATGATATGATACAGATTTCTCAAATGAAGTGCAGGCCGGATCACCACCCGGAGGAACCGGCGGCAAAGGCTTTGAAATTGCTGAAATTATCCCGGGATTCCGTGAAAAAGGTAAGTATATGGAAACGCTCCATTGACGCCCGGAAAAAGCCGGAGATTTATTATGTTTATACCATGCTGGTGGATACCGGGATGAGCAGGGATAAGGAAGAAAAGCTGGTAAAAAAGCTGAAAAATAAAAATATTACGGTAGCCCATCCGGTGGAATATCGTTTTCCGGAGCCGGGCAGTGTTCCTATGGAACACCGCCCTGTTGTAATCGGTATGGGCCCGGCGGGCATGTTCTGCGCCCTGCTGCTGGCCAGGGCCGGTTACCATCCTCTTGTTCTGGAGAGGGGGAAAGCTGTGGAGGAACGGGTTCGTACGGTAGAGACATTCTGGAAAACCGGTGAGCTGGATCCCGACTGCAATGTACAGTTCGGAGAGGGAGGAGCCGGTACTTTTTCAGATGGCAAACTGAATACACTGGTGAAGGACCCGGCGGGCAGGGGCCGGAAGGTGCTGGAGCTGTTTGTGGAGGCCGGTGCACCGGAAGATATCCTGTATGTGAACAAACCTCATATAGGAACAGATGTTCTCCAGAATGTGGTGGCCCGGATACGCCGTCAGATTCTGGAAGCCGGCGGAGAAATCCGTTTTCAGACGAAGGTAACCGGAATTCTCCATGAAAACGGGCAGGTGACCGGTGTAGAAACAGAGCAGGGCGTCATTCCTGCAAAACAGGTGGTACTGGCAATCGGACACAGCGCCCGGGATACATTTTCCATGCTGGCACAGCGGGGGATTCATATGGAGCCCAAGTCATTTGCCGTGGGCATGCGCATCGAGCATCCCCAGTCCATGGTCAACGAAAGCCAGTACGGAATAGAGCAGCCTGCTCATCTGCCCGCTGCAGACTACAAGCTGACATACCGTTCTTCTAACGGACGTGGTGTATATTCCTTCTGTATGTGTCCCGGCGGGCAGGTGGTCAACAGCTCCTCGGAGCCGGGACGACTTGTCGTCAATGGCATGAGCTACCGGGCACGGGACGGCCGCAACGCAAACAGTGCGCTGATTGTTACGGTGACACCGGAGGATTATCCCGGTGAAGGTGCTCTTTCCGGCGTGGAATTTCAGCGCCGGATCGAGGAGGCTGCCTGGAATACGGGACAGGGTCGGATTCCCGTGCAGCTTTTCGGTGATTTTCGTGATAACCGTCCTTCCGATCATCTGGGAGAGGTGCAGCCGGATCATAAGGGTGAAAGTACGCTGACCAATCTGCGGAACATTCTTCCGGAAGCGCTGAATGAAGCTCTGATTGAAGGAATTGAAGCATTTGATCATAAAATCAGAGGATTTGCCAGAGAGGATGCCGTGTTGTCGGCGGTAGAGGCAAGAACTTCTTCACCGGTTAAAATTATGCGGGATGAGAAGATGATGAGCAATATCAAAGGACTTTATCCCTGCGGGGAGGGACCCGGGTATGCCGGAGGTATTATGTCTGCGGCCATGGATGGATGCCGGGCAGCAGAAACCATTGCTGCTCAGTTTGCACCGTTTCCTGTTCTGGACAGGTAAATAAAAATAGATTATAATGAAGAAGGAACATTGACATGAATGCGAGAGAAAGACTGAAAGATAAAAAACGAATCGTAGTGAAGATCGGATCCTCTTCCCTGACCCATCAGGACAACGGTTCGCTGAATCTGCGCAAGATCGAGGCACTGGTCCGTGTCCTCTGTGAACTGAAGAATCTGAATAAGGATGTGGTGCTGGTCAGCTCCGGTGCCATTGCTGCGGGCAGACAGGCTGCCGGCCGTCTGCCGAAACCTGACAGGATTTCACAGAAACAGGCGCTGGCAGCCATCGGACAGGCCCATCTGATGATGACCTATCAGCGTATTTTCAGTGAATACAGTCATCTGACGGCTCAGATTCTTATGACAAAGGATACGCTGATCAATAAGGAAAGCTATACCAATGCCCGTAATACCTTTGAAGAACTGTTTCAGCTGGGCAGTATCCCCATTGTCAATGAAAATGACACGGTTGCCACTCATGAAATTGTGTTCGGAGACAATGACCGGCTGTCTGCTGTAGTGGCTGCACTGGTTCATGCAGACCTGCTGATCCTGCTGTCGGATATTGACGGTATGTATACCGGTGATCCCAGAAAGGATCTGCAGGCGAAGCTGATTCCGGAAGTGGATCGCATCGATGATGAACTTCTTTCCATGGCGGGCGGTGCCGGCAGCGATGTGGGGACCGGCGGTATGGCGGCCAAACTGGCGGCAGCGCAGATTGCTGCAGATTCCGGCGTGGATATGGTGATCGCCAACGCTGATGATGTGAAGAATATTTACCGGATCATTGACGGCGAATCCTGCGGAACCCTGTTCCATGCCCATAAAAACCCTTCTTTCCATTTAAGGGAATATATTGAAAAGTATTGAGCAGTTACCTGATTTTAAGAGGACACCGGAGAAGTTTTAAAGTGAAACCGGGAACACCGGACGGCGGAAAGGCGGTACCATCCAATGGATATGAAAGACATTGCACGAATCAATGAATTATATAAGAAGATGAAAGAAACTGGTCTGACTCCTGAAGAAAAGGAAGAACAGTCCAGATTGCGCGGCGAATACATCCAGGCCATGAGGAGAAACCTGCGGGGGCAGCTTGAGACCATTAAAATTCAGAATCCTGATGGCAGTATGATCGATGTAAAGGCGCGCCATGATAAAAAATACGGCCGGGGAGGCAGAAAGCCTCAGGCCTGAGGAGGTATTCTATTATGCAGGAAAAAAAAGAAGTCAGAAAAATGATCAAACGGTTCAGAGATGCGGCTACCGATGCGGAAGTTGCAGCCATGAGCAGTAAGGTAGCCGATTTTATCGTATCGATTCCCGAATTTCAGAAAGCGGAATGCGTTTACGCCTATATTGACTACAATCATGAAGTTATGACTGACGAGATCATTGCCCGCGCATGGGCTGCCGGCAAGCGTGTGGCAGTGCCCAAGGTAGTCGGCAAGGATCTGATCTGGTACTACATAACAAAATTTGAGGATGTGGAATCAGGCTACATGGGTATCCGCGAGCCGAAGACAACCCTTCCTGAAGCACATGAAACAGATGCGTTTTTCGTAATGCCCGGTGTGGCCTTTGACAGAGCCCATCACAGAGTAGGATACGGCGGAGGCTTCTACGACAGATATCTGGAAAAGCCCAATACGCATTACAAAGCAGCACTGGCATTTGAATTCCAGATTCTGGATATCGTACCCTTTGAGGCACATGATATTCTTCCGGACGCTATCGTATCGGAAAAAGCTATTTATTAGGATTTACAACAAGTAATTATATTTTAAGAAGACAGTGAGGAATGAATGTGGTTGATTTAATTGAAATGGGGCAGGCTGCCCGCAGGGCAGCCCGTATTCTGAACAGACTGGGAGTTGAGGAGAAAAACAGAGGACTGGCGGCGGCAGCTGATGCACTGCTGGCCAGTGAAGCTTTGCTGATTCAGGAAAATGCAAAGGATATGGAAGCCGGACAGGCAAAAAATATGTCTCAGGGGCTTCTTGACCGTCTGCTTCTGACTCATGACCGTATCGCAGGTATGGCGGATGGTCTGCGTCAGATCATAGCGCTTGAGGACCCGGTGGGTGAAGTTCTTTCCATGAAGAAGCGTCCCAATGGCCTTCTGATCGGCAAAAAACGGGTTCCCATCGGCGTAATCGGGATTATCTACGAATCGCGCCCCAATGTAACGGCGGATGCCTTCGGTCTCTGCTTTAAGACGGGTAATGCAGTGATATTAAAAGGTGGAAGCGATGCCATTCATTCCAATCTGGCAATTGCATCGGTGATCCGTGATGCATTGAAGGGGGCGGGACTTCCGGAGGATGCTGTACAGCTGATCGGCGATACCAGCCGGGAGACAGCCACCGCCATGATGAAATTGAACGGATACATTGATGTGCTGATTCCTCGGGGCGGAGCCGGTCTCATCCGCTCCGTGGTTCAGAACAGTACAGTGCCGGTCATTGAAACAGGAACCGGCAACTGTCACATTTATGTGGATGAAAGTGCAGATCTTGATATGGCGCTGAACATTATTATCAACGCCAAGACGCAGCGTGTGGGTGTATGCAACGCCTGCGAATCCATTGTACTCCACGAAGCGGTGCTGGATGCATTTACCGCCAGACTGGCGGAGGCACTGAAGGGCCGGCATGTGGAGATGCGCGGTGACGGGCCGGTCTGTGAACGGGCAGACGGGATCCTTCCCGCATCAGAGGAAGACTGGGGAACCGAATATCTGGATTATATCGTATCGATCCGGACAGTTTCCGGTATTGATGAAGCAATTGAACATATTAACCGGTACAATACCGGTCATTCTGAAGCCATCATCACCCGGGACTACGCCAATGCGCAGAAATTCCTGGATGAAGTGGATGCGGCAGCTGTATATGTCAACGCGTCCACCCGTTTTACTGATGGCGGTGAATTCGGATTTGGTGCGGAAATCGGCATCAGCACCCAGAAGCTTCATGCCAGAGGCCCCATGGGACTGACTGAGCTGACCACAACGAAATATATTATTTACGGGAACGGACAGACCCGTTAGAGTAAAAAATTATCAGGGAGAGTTTTGTTTGAAAAAGATCAGAGAGATGCAGGCTGTGGGAGATCTGATCCCCGGTGCTCCCTTTGAGGAGCCCGAAAGACAGCTTCTGTTTATGGATAAATGCCGTGAGCTGATAGAGGAAAAAGCAAAAGCGGCGGGCAGACCTTTAACGGCTGCCGTAATAAATTTCGGCTGCCAGATGAATGCAAGAGACGCGGAAAAGCTGCGGGGAATTCTGAAGCAGATCGGATATGAGATCATTGAGGAAGAGACAGCGGATTTTGTACTGTACAATACCTGTACGGTCCGTGATAATGCAAACCAGAAGGTTTACGGCCGTCTGGGATATCAGAAAACATTTAAAAAACAGAATCCGGAGATGATTGTGGCGCTGTGCGGCTGCATGATGCAGGAGCCGGAGGTCATAGAGAAAATCAAAAAAAGCTATCGATTTGTGGATATTATCTTCGGAACGCACAATGTCTACAGGCTGGCGGAGCTGCTGTATGCGCACCTGACCAGCAAAAGCATGATCATTGATGTCTGGAAGGATACGGATTCCAGTGTGGAAACCCTGCCGGTGGACCGCAAATATACCTTCAAATCGGGCGTGAATATCATGTACGGATGCAATAATTTCTGCAGCTACTGTATCGTTCCCTATGTAAGAGGCAGGGAGCGTTCCAGGACACCGGAAGAAATTCTGTCTGAGTGCAGAAAGCTGGCCGATGAAGGTATTGTTGAAGTGATGCTTCTGGGACAGAATGTGAATTCCTACGGTAAAAATCTGGAGAATCCCATCAGTTTTGCACAGCTGTTAAGGGAAGTGGAGAAGATTGACGGAATCAAACGGATCCGGTTCATGACATCCCATCCCAAGGATCTGTCGGATGAACTGATTCAGGTTATGAAGGAGAGCAAAAAGATCTGCCGCCATCTCCATCTGCCTCTTCAGTCCGGCAGCAGCAGGATTCTGAAGATCATGAACCGCCGCTATGACAAGGAAAAATATCTGGCGCTGGCAGAGAAGATCAAAAGGGAGATTCCCGATATTGCACTGACTACGGATATTATTGTCGGCTTCCCCGGGGAAACGGAAGAAGATTTTGAAGAGACTCTGGATGTGGTCCGCAAAGTACGCTACAGCAGTGCATTTACCTTTATTTATTCCAAACGTACGGGAACGCCTGCAGCAGCCATGGAAGATCAGATTCCGGAAGAGGTTTCCAAAGAGCGTTTTGGCAGACTGCTCGCTCTGGTGCAGGAAATCGCAGCTGAAGAGTGTGTACATCTTACCGGACAGGTGCAGCAGGTTCTGGTGGAAACCACCAGCAATCACGAAGGGATGGTTTCCGGACGCCTGAGCAACAATATGGTC
Organism: Lachnospiraceae bacterium; assembly: GCA_022774705.1. Taxonomy (GTDB): domain Bacteria; phylum Bacillota; class Clostridia; order Lachnospirales; family Lachnospiraceae; genus TWA4. The sequence goes on from JALFLM010000036.1 coordinate 27,799, forward strand.
GTACATTTTCCCGGTGCCGAAGATCAGATTGGAAATTTTGTGAATGTCAGGCTGGATGAAGCGAAAGGCTTCTATTATATCGGTACGCAGGTGGAATCATAAATACAAGGCAGAGAACAGCTGTTTCGAGAGTCGGTCAGTATGTTTATAACTGCTCAGAAGAGCGTTATGCATAGTTTCTGAATCTGATTGGAACAAGCTGCCCTTATGTACAGGAAAGGAGCAGGTGCAGCAATGCACCGACAGAAGGATGAACAACTTTAAAGACGCAACCAATTGTCTGCATGCCGGCTATGAGCCGAAAAAGGGAGAGCCCCGCATGCTCCCCATTATTCAGAGTACCACGTTCAAATATGATGACAGCGACCAGATGGGCCGGTTATTTGACCTGGAAGAGGACGGATATTTCTATTCCCGTCTTGCCAATCCGACAGCGGATGCGGTAGCTGCCAAAATCTGTGCGCTGGAGGGCGGCGTGGCAGCCATGCTGACCTCTTCAGGACAGGCAGCGAACTTTTTCGCTATGTTCAATATCTGCAATGCAGGCGATCACATCGTATCCGCAGCAACCATTTACGGCGGAACTTCCAACCTGCTGACTGTAACCATGAAAAAGATGGGCATCGATGTCACTCTGGTGGATCCTGATGCTTCCTATGAAGAACTGTGCAAAGCCATGAGACCCAACACGAAGCTGGTTTTTGGCGAAACCATTTCCAATCCTTCTCTTGTGGTTCTTGATATTGAAAAGTTTGCAAAGCTGGCACATGATCACGGCGTTCCGCTGATCGTGGACAATACATTCGCAACACCCATCAACTGCAAACCGTTTCAGTTCGGTGCAGATATCGTGACTCATTCTACCACCAAATACATGGACGGTCATGCGGCACAGGTGGGCGGTGCCATCGTTGACAGCGGTAATTTTGACTGGATGGCTCATGGGGACAAGTTTCCCGGCATGACCACGCCGGATGAATCCTATCATGGTATCGTTTATGCGGAAAAATTCGGCAAAGCAGGATATATTACAAAAGCAACAGCGCAGCTGATGCGGGATCTGGGCTCAACACCTGCTCCTATGAATGCATTTCTTCTGAATATGGGACTGGAGTCTCTGCCGCTTCGTATGGCAGCACACTGCTCCAATGCCCTGAAGGTTGCTCAGTATCTGAAAAACAATGAGCACGTTGCATGGATCAGCTATCCCGGTCTGGAAGGCGACAAATACTACGAAACCGCACAGAAATACATGCCGAAGGGCACCTGCGGCGTGGTTGTGTTCGGTCTGAAAGGGGGACGTGAAACCTGCATCAAATTTATGGATAACCTGAAACTGGGTTCTATTGTAACACATGTAGCTGATGCCAAAACCTGTGTACTGCATCCTGCCAGCCATACACACAGACAGCTGAATGACGAACAGCTGGTGGAAGCTGGCGTCAGCCCGGATCTGATCCGCTTCTCTGTCGGCATTGAAGATGCTGGTGACATTATTGCCGATATTGAGCAGGCACTGGCGATTGCCACGGCAGAATAAGAGAAAGCGGCGCAGAAGGAAATTGATGGAAAAAGGCACAGGTACGAAAAGCCTGAATCTGAGGCGGAATCTTCATATTGTGTGCTTTTTGACTTGAAAAATATGTTTCTGAAACATAAAAACTGTGATTTTTTTGTCGAATTCTGCCCCTGCAATTGAAATCAAATTGTTCATGTAAAAAAACAAAGTTGATTCCGAGGGCAAATCCGGCAAATCTCACAAAAGTGTTTTTTTCGGTGAAAATGTCTGTTTTTTTAATAGACATTTTCGCTTTTTTGTGAGAAAATTAGGAATGGAAAGGCGAAGCGGAAGGTTTCGCTGATAAAATCCAAATTAGTGATTTTGATTATGCTGGCAGCAACGGCCGCCCCCATGGCAGCTTTTGCAGCAGTACATATTCGAAAGGAGTAAAACCAATGATTTATTCACATGAAGTTGAAAAAATGTGTCCGGTAGGACAGGGCGTTAAGCATGGCGCAGCACCGATTCCCGTTGAAGGCAAATGGGTTAAGGCAAAAGAAGTTACAGATATTTCAGCATTAACACATGGTATTGGCTGGTGTGCACCTCAGCAGGGCGCATGCAAACTTACCCTCAACGTTAAAGAAGGTATCATTCAGGAAGCACTGGTAGAAACCATCGGATGTTCCGGTATGACTCATTCAGCAGCTATGGCTTCCGAAATCCTTCCCGGTCTGACCATTCTGGAAGCACTGAACACTGACCTGGTATGTGATGCAATCAACACCGCAATGAGAGAACTGTTCCTGCAGATCGTTTACGGCCGCAGCCAGAGTGCATTCTCTGAAGATGGTCTGCCCGTTGGTGCAGGTCTGGAAGATCTGGGTAAAGGTCTCCGTTCTCAGGTTGGTACCATGTACGGTACATTAAAGAAAGGTCCCCGTTATCTGGAGATGGCAGAAGGCTATGTAACAGGTATCGCCCTGGACGAAGAAGATTTAATCATTGGCTATCAGTTCGTTAACCTTGGTAAGATGACAGACTTCATCAAGAAGGGTGATGACCCCGCAACTGCTTATGAAAAGTCAAAAGGTCAGTATGGCCGTGTTGCAGACGCAGTTAAGATTATCGATCCCAGAACTGATGAAGTAATTAAATAATACGGAGGTAACTGAAAGATGGCTTTATTTGAATCATATGAAAGAAGAATTGACAAGATCAATGCTGTATTAAACAGCTATGGTATTGCTTCCATCGAAGAAGCTGAAAAAATCACAAAAGATGCTGGTCTGGATGTTTACAATCAGATCAAAGGCATTCAGCCTATCTGCTTCGAGAACGCATGCTGGGCATACACTGTAGGCGCAGCAATCGCAATCAAGAAAAACTGCAGAAAAGCTTCCGAAGCTGCAGCAGCAATCGGTGAAGGCCTTCAGGCTTTCTGTATCCCCGGTTCTGTAGCTGATACCCGTAAAGTAGGTCTTGGTCATGGTAACCTTGGCAAGATGCTTCTGGAAGAGGAAACCGAGTGCTTCGCATTCCTTGCCGGCCATGAATCCTTCGCAGCAGCTGAAGGTGCTATCGGTATCGCTGAAAAGGCCAACAAGGTTCGTAAGAAACCCCTGCGTGTTATCCTGAACGGTCTGGGTAAAGATGCAGCACAGATCATCTCCAGAATCAACGGCTTTACATATGTAGAAACAGAATACGATCCCTACACCAACACCGTTAAGGAAGTATTCCGCAAATCCTACTCTGAAGGACTTCGTGCAAAGGTTAACTGCTACGGCGCCAACGACGTATGCGAAGGTGTTGCAATCATGCACAAGGAAGGCGTAGACGTTTCCATCACCGGTAACTCCACCAACCCCACAAGATTCCAGCATCCCGTAGCCGGTACATACAAGAAAGAATGTATCGAACAGGGCAAGAAATACTTCTCAGTAGCATCCGGCGGCGGTACAGGACGTACACTGCATCCCGATAACATGGCAGCAGGTCCTGCTTCCTACGGTATGACAGATACATTAGGCCGTATGCACTCCGATGCACAGTTCGCAGGTTCCTCATCCGTACCCGCTCATGTTGAAATGATGGGTCTGATCGGCGCAGGCAACAACCCCATGGTTGGTATGACTGTTGCTGTTGCAGTATCCATTGAAGAAGCAGCTACTGCAGGTAAATTCTAAGAAATCCTTTAAAATCAAGGGTTTTTTAAACAGTAAAATTCAGCAAAAACTGTGAAAGAGTAGTAGGTTAGTACATTATTAGTACACATCGGTTAGTACACTGCTGATACAGTAAAAGGTGCATATCCAAAATCAGGATATGCACCTTTTTTAAATCTCCTGTATTTCTTCTGCGAGATACGCTACCATGTCCAAATGCGTATAATGCTTATCAGTCACGTCGGTTATTTGTGCTTTACTGATATTTATTGCGTTTTACTGTTTATATTTGGATTGACTAAATTTACAGCTAAGCATATATTTTTGAATATAAATTCTATGCACAAGGAGATGTATAAAGGTCAAGCATTAAGGATATGCTGGAAAAATCCCGCAAATATACTAACCCTGAGTATAATCCTGATGATATTCCCGAAATACATACATACACAAAGGAACAAGGATAAATTCTGGATATGATAAGAATAATAACCGAATAAAGAATGTGATAATATGGATAGGAGTTATTGCGATTGCTTTGGTAATTATATGGCAGGTAAAAATTTACGATGAACAGTTTGATAAATGCAGAAACAGCACAATCGCATCCACAAAAGAATCAGAATCTATATCAGAGTCAGAAACAGAGTTT
>JALFLM010000066.1 GCA_022774705.1 Lachnospiraceae bacterium
GACCGGCTTTCTTCCGTAGAAAAAATATCATCGTAACTGGTCAAGCTGATGTTTGCGCCTTTTTTCGGCATTTTCCAGCACCTCCTTCGTCAGGGCACGGTAAGCATCCGCCACCTTTCCTTTCGGATCATGCAGAAAAATGCTTTTTCCTTCCGCACTGATTTCGGCCGCCCGTACCGAGTGGGGGATATCCGTTTCAAACACTTTGATTTTTCTGCCATAGGTGTCCCGGATCAGGGCACTGATTTCCTTTGCATAGTTGGTACGGCTGTCCACCATGGTCAGCAGGATCCCCTCGATTTTCAGTCTGGGATTGATCTGGCGGCGCACTTTGCGGATCGTCCGGAGCAGCTGCTCCAGACCTTTGGCAGACAGATACTGCGCCTGTACCGGGATCAACACCTCATTGGATGCCGCCAGTGCATTGATGGTCAGCATCCCAAGACTGGGCATACAATCCAGCAGCACATAGTCATACCGGTCTTTTACGGAATCCAGATACTGTTTCAGGATCGTTTCCCGGCTCATGGAATTGACCAGTGAAACCTCCAGCCCGGAAAGCTCGATATTGGCAGGCAGCAGATCCACACCTTCCCCATGGGAAAGAATTCCCTCCCCGGGTTCAATCGGCTTCTCTTCCATGACTTTTTTCATCAGATCACTCAAAGTGACATCCAGTTCATCCGGTCTTGGATTCCCCATACTGATGGTCAGGCTTGCCTGCGGGTCTGTATCTACCAGAAGGACCTTTTTCCCTTCCCGTGCCAGTCCGATCCCCAGATTTTCACATGTGGTTGTTTTTCCGGTTCCCCCTTTCTGATTGACCACCGCCATTACCGTTGTTTTCCTCGACAATCATGATCACCTCACTTTCTCATATCTGCACCTGTCCGTTCGCCATATCATGACTCACCCGGGAGGAATAATAGTTATGGATGGTCATCGGGGCATTATAAAGAGCAGCCAGCAGATACTGCCGCATGTTCCGGATTTTTGTTGTATTTTCCTTCATGCAGCGGAGCACGAAACGGATATGGCTGTCATCCAGTTTCATGAGCTGCCCTTTGACCACCTCCGCCGGTTTATCATCCCCCGCAATCCGGACCACTTTCCGTTTGGTACACACCGTATCCACCAGCAGTTCCAGCATTTCTTCCAGAACCGCCCTGTCGTAAGGATAGTCCTGCACCAGGTAAGCAAATGCCAGCTGCTCCATGAAATACTCCCGATAATATCCGTAATCGCTGCTGTCTTTCCTTTCCCTTCCTTCTGTACCGGAAGAAAAGATAGGATCCGTATCGTTCGGATCAGTATTATTTCTATCAGTATTAGTTCCTCGTGATTTTGGAGAGTCCTGATTCGTGAATTCCACGACTCCTGAATCGTGATTTTCACGAGTCTGGAATCGTGATTTCGCATCTGCAGAGACAAAGTTTTTCACATATATCAGCGTTGGTTTTCCCAGGCCCTGACGCTTCCTCTCAATCAGGCCGCACTTCTTTTCCAGCTCGACCAGCAGCCGGGTTGCTTTCTGATCCGCACATCCCATGGCTTCCATGATCTCCTCGAGCGTAAAAATGATATAGACCCGCCCTTTTTTATCCATCCATCCGTTCTTCACAGACAAAGACACCCGATCCAACAAAATCCCATACAGCAGCTTGGCATCCGTGGAAAGGCCTTTCAATCTCGCATTCGTAAACAGCAGCTTGGGAATCCGGTAAAAGGAATACTGTTCGGATTCCCGGCCATAAAAATAATCAAACGCCACCGGCCATCACCGTCCCCGGTCCCAGCCTGCTAAACGGAAAAATCGCCCCCATAAGCGGCTTTTTCCGGATGGTCCGATGTTCTGCCTGAAACGGACAGCGGGCATAGAGACAGCTGCGGTATTTCCAATGGGGCCTGTAATAGACACAATCCCGGCAGTATTTCGGAGCCGCCGCCTGTTTTCTGCCACCCTCCGGTTTCATTTTCATGATCCGCTCATAGTACCGGAAGGCATAATATTCCTGTTTTTCCATCTAAACCTCCTTTTTCCCTGGCCCAGAAGCTTTTTGGTACACCATCCGATGCAGGGATGATCCTGTCTGTAAGGACACCCGTCACAGAGGGAAGGCTCCCGTTCCGATACCTGAATCAGGTAATAACAGTTCTCCTCCCCCAGCCCGCATGCTGTCTCGTTTTTCTTCCAGAAAAAGCAGTAACTGCAGTCTTTCGGTTTATCCTCTGCATATCTGTTTTCATGAATTGTCTGTTTTTCCCGGTCTGTTCCTGCGCTCTGTTTCAGGCCGTCCCCTTTTTCCGCGATTTCTTCTTTTCCGTTTTTATTCATTTTGCTTTTCCGGCTCCTTTACCATTCCGGCCCGCTGTGTTTCACCGTTTTTCCGATGGCCGGTTCCTGCTTTGCACACTCCATTTTTTTCTCCCCAAGCGTCTTGAGAACAGAAGGACGTTCTTCCCGTTCTTCTGCAGCGCGTTCTTTCTGTGCCTGGCGCGCTTCAAATTTCTCTGCCAGCTCAAAAATCTTTTCTTTGCTGTCGTAATGATAGACATTGTCGGAAAGCTGTTCCTCCGGCATGACTTCCGAGGCATTGACTTCCATCACCATGGTCTTCAGTTCCGCCGGGCTGATCTGCCCGTCATCCGGAAGCAGGATCACTTCGTGGATCGACGACGGGAGAACGAAGAAATCCCCTCCCAGCTTTGCAGCGCCCTGTTCCATAAAATCCGGATATGCAAGCACGCCGGCTCCATTCACTCCCCCCGGAACGGAAGCCACAAACATGGGGGATGCATTGTCAAATATTCCTTCCGGAAGCTCCTCACCGCCCAGCGCCATCATGACCTCAACAATGTTGCGAATACTGGCGGGATGTGTAAGCGGCACCCGCTCCATGGCATCCTGATGAAGCTGCTCCGGTGTAATACCGTACATCTCCAGAGCCTCATTCCGGATCAACGTACTGTAAAGTCCTTCTTCACCGGAAGACAGTTCAAAACGATACACCAGGGACATATCTTCGATTTCCTTATGGGGAACCTTCGCCAGCATCTCCTGATTCCGTTCTGTGGAAACCATCTGTACCATCAGATGCGGCTTCATGGACTCATAATCCGTCAGTGCCGCGGCATCTACCTGCGGTATTTCCTCCATGATCTGAATAACTTCCTCTGACAAAACATCGAGCACCTCACCATAGGGACGCCCGTTCTCCATCTGCTGATAATACTTTTCGATATTAAGCGAAGCCCCAATGGCAGAATTCTCCGGAGTAATGCTCATCGCAGTATAGGACTGATTCTGCAGCTTCTCCACATCCCGAAACTCAATCCCTGCCGTTTCCAGCTGAGGAAGATTCTCCAGCAAATCCTGTCTGATGGTCTCTTTAAATTTTTCAAAATCCATACGCTCCTCCTTTACAAAACAGGTCATGTTTTGGGTACAAAAAAGAGCGCTTATCTGACCGATGTAGTCGGTAATAAACGCTCTTATGTATTGCATCAAAGGTACATATGTCCCTCTGATTCAAATGTTAAATTTACTGCATAGGTATGAAATATAAGTGACCTGAGAACTTTGCATCAAAGTTAGCGTCAAATTTGGGACTAAAATCTGGTCCCAAATCCGGTCCCAAATTTAGTCCCAAAATCGGCGGTAAAAAACGATAATTTACGATAAGCTGCGAACGCATCTCCGGAAATTTAAAAACCCCCGAAAAGCCTTTAACTATCAGCATTTTCGGGGGTTCTGAGGTTCAATTTTCAGTCTTTATAGAAATGAATTACATTCCCATCTGCTTTGCTACTTCTTCTGCAAAGTTTTCAGATTTCTTTTCCAGACCTTCGCCTGTTTCGAAACGTACAAAGCCTTTGATTGTAATCTTGGCACCTGCTGCTTTTGCTACAGATTCAACGTATTTAGCTACGGACTGCTTGCCGTCTTCTGCTTTTACATAAACCTGATCCAGCAGACAGATTTCCTTCAGTTCTTTGTTGATACGTCCTTCGATCATACCGTTGATAACCTTCTCAGGTTTCTTGGATTCCTTGGGATCGTTCATAATCTGAGCCATCAGGATTTCTTTTTCACGTGCGATGTAATCTGCGCTTACTTCACTGCGGTTTGTATACTGAGGCTTCAGAGCTGCAACCTGCATTGCAATGTTCTTAGCCATTTCTTTTACTTCGTCGTTAACAACATCTGATTCAACGTCTACCAGAACACCGATCTTGCCGCCTGCATGGATATAAGATGCTACGAAACCGTTAGCTTCTTCAACCTGCTGGAATCTTCTGATGTTCATGTTTTCGCCGATTACAGCGATCTGAGCTGCCAGAGCTTCCTTAACAGTTTTGTCTGTATCAAGAGCCCAGGGTTCAGCCAGAAATGCATCGATATCAGCTGCTGTTGTGTTCAGAGCCTGATTGCAGACATCTTTAACGTATGCCTGGAATTTTTCGTTCTTAGCTACAAAGTCAGTTTCAGCATTAACTTCAACTGCAACAGCTTTCTTTCCATCTTCAGATACAGTTGTCAT
>JALFLM010000087.1 GCA_022774705.1 Lachnospiraceae bacterium
CCTGCTACCGCAAAAATAAAATCCGTGTCCTCTTCCATCAAATAATTGCCGTTTTTGACTGAATCAAGGCTTTCATTGAACAGCCCCTTTCCATACAATCCTCCGGAACCGATTGCCATAACAGACGTGGTCTGCTGCATAGCCAGATCCGGATAATCCTGAGGATGCAGAAACGAAAGAATACGATTCCGCTGATACTTTTCCAAAAACGGAACCATGTCTTTCTCCACCAGGAAAATAAATGCAGCCGCAAAGGGCGTCACCACCGCCAGAACCGATAGAATCCACCGGTAACTGATCTTCGCCGCAAATATCATAACGATAAAAATAAACATGATAACCAGCGAAGTCGACAGGTCAGGCTGAGCCATAACCAGCAGAAGTGGAATGCCCACCAGCATGATACTTAATACAACAACTCCCAGTGCATTGATTCTTTCTTCATAAATCTGAAAAAAACGGGCCAGCACAATCACAATGGCCACCTTGGCGAATTCCGAAGGCTGAATACGAACCGGTCCGATATCGATCCAGCGCTTTGCACCGGTTCCGGCAGCCGTACCCAGAGGAGTAAAACGGGTCAGCGCAAGAAGCCCGCATATCCCCAGATACACCACCAGATACATTTTTGCAATCCAGCGGTAATCAATCAAAGATACAATCAGCATGGCCGCCATACCAATAACAACACCCATGATCTGTTTGGTATAGGTAGACTCCTCGCCGGTGCTGAGAGTTGCACTCCGAATAATCAGAATACCCATAACAGATAAGAAGATAATATAAAGCAGTAATTTAAAATTAAAATGCCTGAACTTATATTTCTGAAAAGCAAACATTATGATTGTATACCCTTGTCCCTTTTTACATCCTTGATCGGAATATTCGCATACAATGTGGGCACTGCTTTTCTGGAGCCGTCGACTTCTGTGGTTGTCAGCTCAATATTGATATCATTCATATCAACGTCCATATATTTTGAAATTACTGCGATAATGTCATCTCTGATTGCCTGCATCATCTCCGGAGAACAGGCAGACCGGTCTGAAACCAGCAGCAGCTGCAGCCGATCTTTTGCTACAGAACCGGAGGAAGGCTTTTTTCGAAAAAAATCCAATAAATTCATATAGATACCCTTCCTTTCTATCAGCCTCTGAACAGGTCACGCAGCCTCTTCCAGAAACTGTTTCCCTCATCCAGATTCATCAGCGGAATCTCCTCGCCGAGAATTCTCTTTGATATATTCATATAAGCCTTCCCGGCCAGTGTGTCTTCTCTTCCCACAAGAGGCTCACCCTGATTGGTAGCAATAACGATATTCTCGTCATCCGGAACCGCACCGATCAGTTTGATTGCGAGTACGTCCACCACATCATCGATGGACATCATCTCTCCTTTTTTCACCAGATCCATGCGGATGCGGTTTACAATCAGAGCATTATCCGAAATACCGTTGGCTTCCAGCAGTCCGATGATGCGGTCCGCGTCACGGATAGCAGAAACTTCGGGTGTTGTTACGACAAGTGCCCGATTCACTCCGGCGATGGCATTTTTAAAGCCCTGTTCGATTCCGGCCGGACAGTCAAGAATTACGTAATCAAACTCCGATTTCAGTTCTTCGGTAAGTGCTCTCATCTGTTCCGGAGTGACTGCTGTCTTTTCCCTGGTCTGCGCACAGGGAAGAAGATACAGATTGTCATATCGTTTGTCCTTAATCAGAGCCTGTTTCAGTCTGCAGTTGTTTTCAACCACATCCACAAGCGTATACACGATACGGTTTTCCAATCCCAGCACCAGATCCAGATTACGCAGTCCGATATCCGTGTCAACCAACACTACTTTTTTGTTCATCATTGCCAGCCCTGTGCCAACGTTTGCTGTCGTCGTGGTCTTTCCTACACCACCTTTTCCGGAAGTTACTACTATGACTTCTCCCATTTTTTTATCCTCCATTACTGTTCCATTATTCACATCAGGCAGCAGGAAAGCTGTCCAACCATTCTGCCTCTTCTTCCTGAATATTACTTCTATTGTAACCGATATATCCGTGAATTTCCAGTTTTTTTTATGATATATCCAGCGAAGACAGAGTTTCTCTGTCAAGATTTTCTATAAATATGTTTTCCTCACGCAAAACTGCTATTTTGGGTGTTTCATCAACTGCCTTTTTCTTTTTCAGCCGATGTCTGCCTGCAGGAACATCGCCGCATTTGGCAACAATATTATCAATCCGGATCTGAGTAGGCTTCATCTCCAGTGCCACAACAAACGCCTGCCGGTTACCGGTGATTCCGGCACAGGCAACGCCCTTCAGCGCTCCCAGAATAATAATATTGCCGCCTGATACAACTTTTCCGCCCGGATTCACATCACCGATAATCACCACACTGGATTCTGATTCCACCACCTGACCGGATCGGAGTGTTCCTTTATAAAACATATTTTCTGCCGGCTTCTGCTGCTGCATCTGTATGGCAGCTTCCAGTTTCTGTGCATACAGGATTTCCTTATCCGGGTCATCTTCCATAAGATACAGAATCTCAATACCGGAATTCTCCGTAATAATATCCAGCAGAGACTGTTCCTGAGCCGGTGTCAGCCCCCTTCCTTCAAAGGCGACGGCCATCCTGCTTTGTTCCAGAAAAGCGGAAAGCTCTCTGAATTTCTCTGCCACACACTTCTGAAGTTCGCGAAAGGGCATATTCTTATCCAGAATAACTGTAATTCCCTTGGCACCTCTGTTAATATTGCCTTTTACAATAACCGCCTGTTTCATAATGCCTCCTCTGTACTCAATCAATCAGCCGGATCTCCTGCGCCAGACGCAGATGCAGCACTGCCTTTCAGGATTGTTTTCAGATCCAGCTTTCCGTAATAATATGCCAGTACATCACTGGCGACCGATACGGAATTGGCCGCCGTGTAACCATAGGGCATAGATACACTGATTGCCACTTCAGGAGAATCATAGGGTGCAAAACAGATAAAGTTTGCATGATTTCCCCGCTTCTTATCTTCCTGCGCAGTACCGGTTTTTCCTGCCACCTTAATATCAAGCTTTGAAAACCAGCCGCTGTACTTGCTGTTTGCATAAATTGCATTGTGCATGCTTTCGTGCACAACATTCCACTGCTCATCACTGAAATCCAGTTTTCTGATAACTTCTTTCTTACATTCATCCAGTGTATTCCCCTGAGGATCTGTAGTTTTCTTAATCAGATTCAGATCCAGTACATCACCCTTCGTTGCCAGAGCTGTCAGATAGCGGTTAATCTGTGTATTCGTATAGTTGTGAGTACCCTGACCGATACCGGAAGGAACAGCATCGGATTTTGTAACCTTGGGGGAAATTTCAGAAATCTCAATGCCGGAATTCTCACCCAGGCCGAACATCTCAGCATACTTGGCAATAGCAGCTACACCTTTTGTCTCGCTGTACCTGCCGCTGGAATCCAATGAGAGGCGATAGGCAACTTCCGAAAAGAAATAGTTACAGGATTTCTCCAGTGCAGTAGCAATACCCAGTGTACCATGATTATTCGGTGCGATCGAACACTTTAATTCATAACCGGCTCCCGTAAAAGTACCGTTTGAAGCCGTGGTAATCTTTTCATTAACACCAAGAACCCCTTCTTTCATACCGGCGAGAGCCGTAATCGGCTTAAATATGGAACCGGGAGCTGTTCTGGTCTGTGTGGCACGATTATACAAAGGCTTTGAAAGATCCACATTCAGCGCCGCAAAATAGCTGCTGTCACTGGTAACCCGGTTATTATCATAACTGGGATAGGTTACCAGAGCCAGCACTTCTCCGGTTTTGACATCAGTCAGAACAACAGAACCTGAACAGGGATCGAGAGCCAGCTGAGCAGGAGTAATCTCGATACTGGAAATCTTCTCCTTGATAAAAGAATATGCACTTCCACCATTTTTCAACCGATTGTAATCTTCTTCACTGTACTTCAGAATCCCCTGGTCAAATAAAGCCAGGCAGAGTTCATTGCCGCTGATTGTATTGGAATCGATCAGATAACGGTAAACCTTTTTATTATACTCTGCATCTTCAAGAAGAAGCCCTCTTAAAGTAGTCACCAGAGCATTCATTGTCTCTTCCGTATCTGCATAACGATTATCCAGATTCAGTTTTGTAACATCAATCCATCCCCGTGTCAGGGCAGAAAGCAGAAAACTTCTCAGACTGATCTCATCAGCTGTCCACTGTTTATACAAATCAGAAGATTTGTCTATTGCATTTTTCTTCAGGATCTCCTCATCCTGCAGAAGGCTGAACATGTAATTCAGGCTGTCCTCCTCTTCCTCCGAATAAGCATCATTAACCTTGCTGTTCTCATCCAGCAGAATGCTGCATATGGAATCAAGCATCTCATTCATCTTTATTTCATGCTTGCGATACATGCTTTTTTCCGTATCTGATGCATCCTCATCAGCAAATTCGCCGATTGACAGAACATTATTGTTAATCAACTGGTAATAAACATCTTTGACGGGAATCATGATTTCAGAAGAAGCCATACCGGGAGTGATGGTCACCTCTCCGTTTACAATCTTGGAAACCAGAACTCCGGCCAGATGCTGCTCCAGCAGATTGTAGGCAGCTACCTGAAGATTGCGGTCAATAGTCAGATACACATCGTTACCTGCTTCTGCTTCTGTCTCACTTTCCACACTGAGAACGATACCCTGATTGTCCACAACCAGATTTTTACTGCCCTTCGTTCCTTTCAGTACATCTTCATAACTGGCTTCAACACCTGTCTTTCCAATAATATCTCCTGCCGCATAGGAATCATCCAGAGAATCCAGATCTTCCGAAGAAACCTGACCCGTATATCCGATGATCGGCGCAAAATATTCAGCGTCAGCATAGGTACGGATGCTGTCCTGTTCAATGGATACTCCCAGAAGATCATATTCATGTTCCATAATATCGGAAACTGTTTTCTCCGACACATCGGCTGCTATAATTGCAGGCACATACTTACGATAGGAATTCAGAGCCAGCGCATAACGGATATCCACCAGTTTCAGCAGTGTCCCGTCATCCAGCTCATAAGTCTGCTCCTTACGCCCGTTCTCTATGGTAATGCCTGCGCCGTAACGCTCAGCCAGCTTCTCCACCACATATCGGGGAGTATACCAGTCAACAGAGTGTCTTTTCTCTTCCGGTGCATTCTCTTCTTCACTGTATACATCCACATCTTTCAGGAAACGGATCAGTGCCCGCCCGGATGTTGTAGTAAATACATACTCCCCATTCTCAAAGGCGATGGAAAGAGCCGGCGAATAAGTCTCCTCATGTTTATCCAGTATTTCGATCAGCCTCAGAATCATCAGATTCCGCTCATAAGCATTGTAGGAACCATTGTCAACAATCCCCACCGAATAAGCCAGTTTGTTGTAAGCCAGCTTCTTCCCGTTGCGATCGTAAATGGTTCCTCTTGTGTAGCTCTCTTCCACTGTTTTTGTACTGGTCTGCTGATACTCTTCCTGATAGCTCTCCCCTTCCACAATCTGCAGTGTAAACAGACGGGCAGCCAGCGAACCGAACATCATGGCAGCTACTACGCCCACGACAAACAGCCTGGATGTAAGAACACTTTTCAGTTGATATAGTAAACTATTTAATAGATTTTTTAGCAATTCTTCTGCCCCTCTTCTTAACCCAAATATCGATTTTTCTGTTAACAAAAATCTGAACCCGGAATAACACCAGGGAAATAATCATCGTATAAACGACTTCCGGCAGTATGATATGCCACAGATAGAAGCCGAAATTCAGCCTGTTGCGGAGTGCAAAGCTGAACGCAAAGATATAACCCCCCATGCACAGATCACTGACCCCGCAAAGGACAGCAGGAATAACATAGTTATCGTCATTCAGATATCTGCGGAAATAGCCGCAGACATAACCGATATACATATAGGGAAGTATATAGTATCCCAGTATGCTTCCATACATGACATCCATCAGAAATCCGGAATAAATACCGGCTATCATGCCTTCTTTGTTGCCTTTCGACAGGCCGTATCCGGCTATAATAACGATCAGAAGGTTCGGTGAAATCCGAATCAGATCGATAGAAGGGAATACATTCGCCTGGATCAGAAAAACAACTGTTATAAATACCAGCATGGATCCATATTTTTTCATATACCAAACCCCTTTTTATACTGAATATTCTGCAGTTTCTCCGGCAGAACCGGCAATGATTCCGGAAAATCCGGACAACCCGATTTCTGTTATTCTTCGATATCGTCGCCGTTATTCTTCAGAGTCGTAATAACCAGCACCGTATCCAGATGACTGAAATCCACATACGGTATAATAGTACCTGATTTTGTCATATTATTGGCATCCGTTTCAATACTGTCCACATAACCGATCATCAGACCCGGCAGATACTTTGTACTGATATTGGATGTTACGATCTTGTCACCTTCCGAAATACTGGCATCTTTTTCCACATACATGATGCGCATCCTGCCGTCTTCATACAGTTCCAGATCTCCAGATACCATGCAACGTTCTTTTGTGCTCATGGACATGGCTGTAATATTGCTGTCATCATCAATAATCGACATAACCCGGGCCGATGAAGGACCCACAGAAGTAATAATGCCGGCAAGACCGCCCTGAGCCAGTACTGCCATGTCCACTGCCAGGCCGTCATTGGTTCCCTTGTCAATAATAAAAGAATGGAACCAGTTGCCGGAATCCTTGGCGATCACATTGGCACCGGTCATCTCGTAATCTTCATATTGATTGGAAAGTTGAAACAGTTCTCTGTATTCGTCAATCTCATATTTATCCTGCTGCATCAGACTGATCTCCTGCTGCAGCTGCATAACCTGTTCTTTCAGTTCCTTATTCTCTTTCTGCGCTTTTCTGAGAGACTCCACATTGGTTACAGCATCCACGACTGCAGAACCGGTTTTATTAAGCCCCTCCTGCATGGGCATCAGCACAGATTTTGCCACCGACTGTACACCGCTTACGGAATCGCTTCTGAAAACGGAGATTCCGATCAGGGCAATGAACAATACAGTCAAACCTGTCAGTACAAACCTCAAAGGCCGATTAACTTCCTTTTTTTCTTCCATCTGCATCCTTACCTTCTTAAAAAATTTTTACAGATACCCCGCCGCCTTCATGCTGAAATACCGGTTTTCTCCGATAATAATATGATCTATCAGACGGATATCCAGCAGTTCGCCTGCTTCTTTTACCTTTTTTGTCACTGCTATGTCTTCTGTGCTGGGAGTCGGATCTCCGCTGGGATGATTGTGAATCATAACCACATGAACTGCACAATAGCGAAGTGCTTCAATAAACAGTTCTCTGGTGGAAACCAGTGAGGCATTCACAGTCCCTTTTGTCAGAAGAATCTCCTGAATCCAGTGATTTTTTGTATCAAGAAACACCAGATGCATCTCCTCCTGCTTCAGCTGTCCAAAAGCTTCCATATAATACTCTGCAATCCGGTCAGGTGAGTTCAGCAGCACCTTACGGCTGTACGTATATTCCGACATCCGGCTGCACAATTCGGCAAGACACTGAATCTGAATGGCCTTGACCTGCCCGATCCCTTCAATATGCATCAGCTGAGCCGGTGTCAGGCGGCGCAGATTGCCGATCCGTCCATCATCTCCGCACAGCATCAGGATTTCCCGGGCCACTTCCACAGAATTGCGCTTTCTGGTTCCGCTTTTCAGTATCACCGCCAGAAGCTCTGCATCGCTTAAAGATGCAGCACCTCTTTCCATACACTTTTCATAAGGGCGTTCCGAAACGGGAAGCCCCTTGATTGTAACATGACTCATTCATCCGGTCAGGCAGAATGTCATGTGTTATATATCATCTTACAGGCCAATATATTCTAACATAATTCTGCATAAAAGTATAGATAAAGTTCCATGTTCACAAATCTTTTACTTTTCTTAAAAAAATCTGACGAAAAAATAATATTTCCCAACCGTTCCGATCAGACAGAGCCGGTCAGTATTGTTACGGTCAGATCTGTCCTGCTTCTTTCATCTGCTGCACAGACATAAGAATACCGAATCGTGCATGGTCCCAGGTCAGTCCTCCCTGGAAAAATACCGTATACGGCGGACGCAGCGGTCCGTCAGCGCTTAATTCAATAGAAGACCCCTGTACAAATGCGCCTGCTGCCATAATAACCTCCGAATCATATCCGGGCATTGCCCAGGGTTCGGGTACAACAAAGCTGTCCACCGGAGCCGCCATCTGAATTCCTTTGCAGAATGCCTTTAATCCTTCCGGAGTTTTCAGTTCCACCGCCTGAATAATATCATGACGGCTTTCTCCGGAACCCGGAATTACTTTAAAGCCCAGTTTTTCATAAATATAGGCAGCAAAAACAGCTCCCTTGAGTGCACCGGCCGATACGGCAGGGGCCAGAAACAGTCCCTGGAAAAACGTCTGATTCAGTCCCAGACTGGCGCCGACTTCCTTGCCGAGACCGGGAGAAGTCAGCCGGTATGCACAACGTTCAATACAGTCTTTCCTTCCTGCAATATAACCACCCACCGGGGCCAGCCCGCCGCCGGGATTTTTGATCAGGGAACCTACAACCATGTCCGCTCCCACATCGGACGGTTCTCTGGTTTCGATAAACTCACCGTAGCAGTTGTCTACCATAACAATCACTTCCGGCTTGATTTCTTTAATAAAACGAATCAGTTCGCCGATGCGGTCCACCGATAAGGTAGGCCGGCTGTCATACCCTTTGGAACGCTGGATCGTAACAACCTTCGTCCGCTCATTGATCGATCTGCGGATGTTGTCCCAGTCAAAACCTCCGTCCGGCAGCAGATCAGTCTGGGCATAGGTCACGCCGTATTCTGCCAGAGAGCAGGCAGACGGACGAATGCCGATTACCTCTTCCAGCGTATCGTAGGGTTTGCCCACAGGTGAATACAACTCGTCCCCCGGGCGGAGATTGGCTGCCAGAGCCAGATGAAGTGCATGGGTCCCGCAGGTAATCTGTGCCCGGACCAGCGCATCCTCCGTGTGAAACGTTCCGGCATATACCTTTTCCAGAACATCCCGGCCGTCATCGTTGTATCCGTAGCCTGTGGAGGTAGCAAAATGCTGCTCGGCCACCCGGCATTCCTGCATGGCTTTCAGAACCTTCATCTGATTGAACCGCGCCACCCGGTCAATCTCCTGAAAACGTTCTGAAAGTGCTTCTTCTGCTTCCTTTCCAAGTGCCTGAACCTCTTCTGAAAGCCCCATGGAAAGATATAATTCCTTTAATTCTTCCTGAATCTGTATTTTATTGTTCATAATCTGTTTCCTCATATAAATTATATTAATGCGGACAGTTTCGGGCAGGCAATTAAATGCTTCTCTGCTCCGGGCTGTTGTCCGTTATATTTTTCTCATTAAGAATCCGAAGCATGGTTTCCAGCATCCGGTCCTCATCATATGCATAATCCTCTTTTTGAATCCAGCATACCTCCCGTTCCCTGCGAAACCAGGTAAGCTGTCTTTTGGCAAAATGTCTCGTATCCCGCTTCAGGATATATACCGCTTCCTCCAGCGTACATTTTCCCTGAAGGTATGCAAGAATCTCCTTGTAGCCCAGCCCCTGCATGCTGACCATGCCCTCATGGCATCCTTCTGCCTGAAGTTTCCCGACTTCCTCCAGAAGTCCCTCTTCCATCATCCGGTCAATGCGCAGTTCGATACGGTCATACAGCCTCTGCCGGTCCATGTTCAGGACAAAATAGGCAAAATTATAGGGAGACTGTTTCTGCCTCTGCTCTTCATTATGCTCCGAAATCCGTGTTCCCGTTTCCTGATAAAATTCCAGAGCCCGGATGACCCGTTTCACGTTGTTTGGATGAATCTCAGCGGCCGCACCGGGGTCAACTTCCTGAAGCCTTTCATGAAGCCAGACCGCACCGTGTTCTGCCGCCTGTTTTTCCAGAAGCTGCCGGCAGCATGTATCGGTCTGTGTTTCCGTAAATGCAATGTCGTTGAGGATGGCCTGAATATAGAATCCGGTTCCCCCGACTATAATGGGAATATGGTTTGAAGCATAGATTTTTTCCATGGCTTCCCCGGCCATCTG
Organism: Lachnospiraceae bacterium; assembly: GCA_022774705.1. Lineage (GTDB taxonomy): Bacteria > Bacillota > Clostridia > Lachnospirales > Lachnospiraceae > TWA4. The sequence continues at coordinate 10,122 of JALFLM010000087.1, forward strand.
CTGAAACGTAACCACATTGAATTCTTCCTGCGGCTCCAACACGTCGATCAGGTAATGCGGTACTCCCTCCATCTCCTGCGGCGTGATTTTGGCAGAACCAATATCCATGCGTCTGTACACCTGCATGGAATCAGCACTGATGATCTCACCGTGAATCCGTTTTGCCAGCTTGATGGACAATGCGGTTTTGCCCACCGCTGTAGGTCCTGTCAATATCACCAGAGGCTTCTTCATGTTATCTCCTTTCCCGTCTTTTCATTTTCTGTCATCCTGTCTTTACCATTATAAAACCCGCTTGAATTTCTTTTCAAGTTCATATTTTGTCATCTTGATCATGGTTGGACGCCCATGGGGACAGGTGTATGGATTTTCCAGATTGACCAGATCAGCGATCAGATGCACTGCCTCCGTTTCCGAAAGCTTCTGATTTCCCTTGATTGCCGCCTTGCAGGCCAGAGATGCGGCTTTTTCGTATACAGCTTCCGGTGTCACCCGTCCCTTTTCTCCCGCCGTTTCCAGAATCTCATCCAGAAGATCCATGGGATCCGCTCCCACCAGATTATCCGGCATTCCGTAGACCGCATATTCATTGCCCCCGAAAGGTTCCACTTCAAATCCCATCTCAGCAAGAAGACCGGAAAGTTCCCGGAACTGCCCCTGCTGCCGCGGTGTCAGTGAAATAATTGCCGGCGGATTCATCTGCTGTGTATTGTATTCCTGATTCTTCAAACGTTTGATAATGGATTCGTATAACACTTTTTCATGAGCCGCATGCTGATCAATGATCAGAAACGTATCCTTATACTGAACGATCCAGTATGTATCGAAAATCTGTCCCGCCAGTTTGATCTGAGATACCGTATCCACAGTCAGAAGCTTGTCTTCAAAAAGATTCTGCTGCCTGACATCAACCGCCTCCGCTTCATAAATGGCCTTTTCCTCCCTGACCAGCCGTTCCCTGCGCTTTGTCTCAAAAGGCTCCGGGCCTTTTTCCTGTTTCCGCTCCGATTTTACTGCTTCTGCTTTTTCTGTTTCCGCCTTTTTCGGTTCTGCTTTTACTGCTTCCGCCTTTTTTGCTTCCGCCTTTTTCGGTTCTGTTTTTTCTGTTAACGGCTTTGCTGTCTCCCTCTTTTCTGTTTCCGGCTTTTCATACCCGGTTTCCTTCGGCTGAGCAGGAAGTTTTTCAGCCATCCCCTCAGTTTTCTCCGGTATCTTTATCGGATTCTGCATAATTTTGAGCTTCGGAAGCTCCGCTTTCCTTTCTGCCCCCTCTGCCTTTGACCGATCATCTTTTCCTTCCGCTTTCACTGTTCGCAGCTGACCTGCAGCTTCCACAGTGAAATCAGGCGACAGTTCGCCTCCGGTCAGCGTCCTGCGGACAGCTGTTACAATTTCCTCATATAAAAATTCCTGATTGCAAAAGCGCAGTTCCATTTTGGAAGGATGTACATTCACATCTGTAAATTCAGGATCAATCGTTATGTTAAAAACAGTAAACGGGAACTTGTGCTGCATCAGGAAATTCCGGTATCCTTCTTCAACAGCTTTATGAATCAGATTGCTGCGAATATAACGGCCATTGATAAAATAGATTTCACAGGACCGCGTGCTTCTGGAAATCAGAGGTTTCCCGATAAATCCGTCAATGCCGAAAAAAGAGCTTTTGTAGGTTATGGGAATCAGTTCTCTGGTCAGTTCCCGTCCGTAAATATGGTAAATCACATCCTTCAGATTATGATTTCCGGAAGTATGCAGCTTATTCTGACCGTTCTGGATAAAACGGAACGAAATATCCGGTCTTGATAAAGCGATTTTTCCAATCATATCATAGATGTATCCGCCTTCCGTTGCAGGTGTTTTCAGGAATTTTCTCCGGGCGGGCGTATTGTAGAAGAGATCCCGCACGATAATCGTCGTCCCTTCCGGTGCTCCTGCTTCTTCCAGCGTCAGTTCTTTTCCGCCTTCAATCACATACCGGTTTCCCACCAGACTGCTGTGGGTACGGGTAATCAGTTCCACCCTGGCGACCGCAGCCACACTGGAAAGTGCTTCGCCGCGGAATCCCAGGCTGGATACCGTAAGCAGATCAGCTGCCTGAGCAATTTTGCTGGTGGAATGGCGCCGAAACGCCTCAGGTATATCCTCCGGTCCGATTCCGCTTCCGTTATCGGTAATCCGGATCATGGTGGTTCCTCCCTGTTTGATTTCCACAGTAACGGCAGTCGCACCGGCATCTATTGCATTCTCCGTCAGCTCCTTCACCACGGAAACCGGCCGGTCGATGACCTCGCCCGCCGCAATCTGATTGATCGTACTCTGATCCAGTAAATGTATTTTCCCCATATTATTTCACCATCGCCATTTCGTGATCATATTTTTGTTTCAGGCTGTACTTCATATCGCAGATCATACTCTGTTTTTCAGTCTGGACTGCAGCTGATACAGAAAATTCAATGCATCGATGGGAGTCATATGTCCCAGGTCAGCATCTGTTAATTCCTTTATAATATCATCTTCCTGTACCGTATCAAACAGGGTCAGCTGGGCCATATCCACCTCATCCGGCTTCTTTACACAAACTCTGGAGCTATTACCGGAGGAAATCGCCAGTTCTTTTGATTTTGCCGCCACATCCGCATCTGTTAATGCTTCCACAATCTCTTTTGCCCTGTTCAGCACCGGTTCCGGCACACCGGCCAGTCTGGCCACCTGAATCCCGTAGCTTTTATCAGCGCCGCCTTTGACAATCTTTCTCAGAAAAACAATGTCATCACCGTTTTCCTTCACGGCAATACAGTAATTATTGACCCCGGCAAGTTTTCCCTCCAGTTCTGTCAGCTCATGATAATGCGTTGCAAACAGCGTTTTGGCGCCCAGCGTTTTCGTGTTGCTGATATATTCAATTACGGCCCAGGCAATGCTGAGCCCGTCGAATGTGCTGGTTCCCCGCCCGATTTCGTCCAGAATCAGCAGACTGTTCTTCGTGGCATTGCGCAGAATATTGGCCACCTCCGTCATTTCCACCATGAAGGTACTCTGACCGCTGGCCAGATCATCCGATGCCCCCACTCTGGTAAAAATGCGGTCACAGATACTGATATTGGCTGAAGATGCAGGTACAAAACAGCCGATCTGCGCCATGAGCACCAGAAGAGCCGCCTGCCGCATATAGGTTGATTTACCTGCCATATTGGGACCGGTAATGACCGATACCCTTTTATTTGTATTATTCAGATAAACATCATTGGCCACAAACTGTCCGTCGCGCATCATTTTCTCCACTACAGGATGACGCCCGTCTTTAATGTCGATAATTCCCCTGATATTGATATTGGGACGCACATAATCATTTTTTGAACTGACTTCTGCCAGCGAAGCCAGTACATCAACCTGAGCCACTGCCTTGGCTGTTTTCTGAATTCTTGCCACATCCGACGCAATCTTATCACGGATCTCACAAAACAGATCATATTCCAGACCACAGAGCTTATCCTCAGCGCCCAGAATCACTTCCTCCAGATGCTTCAGCTCATCTGTGGTGTAACGTTCCGCATTGGTCAATGTCTGTTTTCTCACATAATAATCCGGTACCAGATTTTTAAAGGAATTGGTCACCTCCAGATAATAGCCGAATACTTTATTGAATTTTATACGCAGATTCTTTATACCGGTTTTTTCCCGTTCCCTGCTTTCCAGCTCTGCCAGCCAGTTTTTTCCTTCTGTGCTGGCTTTCCGGTACTGATCCGCCAGTTCATGATAACCATCTTTGATAATACCGCCTTCACGGACAGTCAGAGGCGGTTCCTCCACAATAGAACGGCTGATCAGATCACAGATATCTTCCAGCGTATCCAGTTCTTCCGTCAGATTCATCAGAAGACTGCACTGATAATTCTTCATGATATTCCGGATCGGCGGCAGCATATTCAGGGAATTGCGGAATGCGATCAGATCTCTGGGATTTGCCGTCTTTGCCGCCATCCGGCTGATCAGACGCTCCAGATCGTATACCGGATTCAGGTATTCACGCAGTTCCTCCCGATCAATCTGATTTTCGTTCATCTCCTCGAGCGCATCCTGACGCTCCAGTATTTCCTGCCGGTCGATCAGAGGCTGCTCGATCCATGTACGTATCATTCTGGCACCCATGGCAGTTCTGGTCTGATCCAGTACCCAGAGCAGACTTCCCCGTTTGTTCTTCTCTCTCAGAGTCTCCGTCAGTTCCAGATTGCGCCGGGTAGACGTGTCCAGTATCATATAACGGCCTGTCCGATAGGGTTTGATCCGTGTCAGCTGAGAAACCGTATTCATCTGTGTTTCATAAAGGTAAGTCAGCAGCGCACCTGCAGCCACGATCCCGGTAGGATAATCCTGCAGGCCAAGCCCGTCCAGCCGGTCTGTCCGGAAATGGCTTTTCAGGATCCTGCTTACTCTGTCGTCGCTGAAATACACACTGTCCAGAGAAGAAACTGCTATATTCAGCCGGTCTCTGAGATCATTAAAATCAACCCCGCTGATCTCCATCGGTTCATTGCAGATCAGCTCTGAAGGCATGAACTTGTATATTTCATCATTTAAGGTGCGAATCGAGCCGACTTCGGTAACATAAAAATCACCGGTACTGATATCCGCTGTGGCCACGCCGAATGATTTTTCCAGATATACAACACACATCAGGTAATTGTTGCGGCCTTCCTCCAATGCCTGAGCGCTGGTAATCGTACCCGGAGTAACTACTTTGATTACTTCCCGCTTTACGAGCCCTTTTGCCAGCTTTGGATCCTCCACCTGCTCCGCAATCGCAACTTTATAGCCTTTCTGCACAAGGCGGCTCATGTATCCTTCATAAGCGTGATACGGAATCCCGCACATGGGTGCGCGTTCCTCCAGGCCGCAGTCCTTTCCGGTCAGTGTCAGTTCCAGTTCCCGGGATACGGTCACCGCGTCGTCGAAAAACATCTCATAAAAATCGCCTAATCTATAAAAAAGGATACAATCCTTATACTGTTCTTTTGTAGCAAGATAATGCTGCATCATTGGTGATAACTGTCCCAATTTTTTTCCCCATTCCTGTCGCAGATTTTTCGAATTACATTATACGACCAAAATATATAATTGTCCAGAGAATCAAAAAGGCGGCCGATCTCCTGTCAGCCACCTTCATATCATCTCGGATATATCAAAAACAATGTGCAGCCATTCAGAGCCAGGCAGAAAGGCTGTCTCTGAATGATTACAACACTGCTAATAATCATAACAGATTTTTAATAATATCACAGAAATCAAATGTTGCAAAATAATCCCCGGGGGTCTCAGCACGGCGGATCATCTGATAGCTTCCGTCTTCTTTCAGAAGAATCTCTGCTGAACGAAGCTTGCCATTATACTGATATCCCATGGAAAATCCATGCGCACCGGTATCGTGGATCACCAGATAATCACCCATATCGATTTTGGGAAGCATCCGGTCGATTGCAAATTTATCATTGTTCTCGCAAAGAGAGCCGGTTATGTCATATTTATGATCGCAGGGGGCATCTTCCTTGCCCAGCACCGTAATATGGTGATAGGAACCGTACATGGCAGGACGCATCAGGTTTGCAGCACAGGCGTCGCAGCCGATATATTCTTTGTAAATATGCTTTTCATGGATTGCCTGTGTAACGAGACATCCGTAAGGGCCCATCATGAAACGTCCCATCTCCGTATAAATCGCAATATCATCCATGCCCTCGGGAGTCAGAATTTCTTCATAAACTTTTCTTACGCCCTCACCGATGGCCATAATATCATTGGATTCCTTATCCGGTGTATACGGAATTCCCACACCGCCGGAAAGATTAACAAAACGGATATCTGCACCTGTCTCCTTCTTCAGTTTCACTGCCAGACGGAATAGTACACCGGCCAGTTCCGGATAATATTCATTGGTTACAGTGTTGCTTGCCAGAAAAGCATGAATACCGAATCGTTTTGCGCCTTTTTCCTTCAGAATTTTAAACGCTTCCAGGATCTGTTCTTCTGTCATGCCGTATTTCGCATCACCGGGATTGTCCATGATCCCATTGCTCATCTGGAATACACCGCCGGGATTGAAACGGCAGCAGATCGTCTCCGGAATAGAACCTGTTGTCTCCTCCAGATAATCGATCATGGTAAAATCATCCAGATTGATAATGGCATTCGTTTCTCTGGCATAACGGAATTCCTCCGCAGGTGTCGCATTGGAGGAAAACATGATTTCCTCACCGGAAAAGCCCAGTTCTTTCGCCAGCATCAATTCTGTCAGAGAGGAACAGTCACAGCCGCAGCCATACTCTTTCAGAATCTTAATTAAAAAGGGATTGGGATTGGCTTTTACCGCAAAGTACTCCCTGAATCCTTTATTCCATGAAAATGCCTCATTGACACGCTTTGCATTCTCACGGATTCCTTTCTCATCATATAAGTGGAACGGAGTCGGATAATGCTTCGCAATATCCTTAACCTGTTCGAGTGTTACAAATGTTTTTTTCATCAGTCGTTTCTCCAGCCTATAAGTTTAAATTATCGTAACCGCACCGGACAGTCACGCAAGGGCTGCGCTGCTGCCCGATGCAGCTGCAGATCATCAGTAATCGTTATTATTCCGCAAGAAATTTATCGACGCTGACCAGCTTGACACAAAGTGTAAACAGCTTTGCAGCTTCCACCAGTTCATCCATAGGAGGATAACTGGGAGCAATACGGATATTGCTGTCTTTCGGATCCCTGCCGTAAGGATAGGTTGCTCCGGCACCGGTCAGAATCACGCCGGCCTCTTTTGCCTTCGCAACAATTGCTTTCGCGCATCCGTCGAGAGCTTCAAACGAGATAAAGTAGCCGCCTTTGGGGCTGATCCAGCTTCCAATGCCCAGTCCGCCCAGTTCCTGTTCCAGAATTTCAAGAACAGCCTGAAATTTAGGACGTAAAATGGCAGCATGCTTTTTCATATGAGCATGTACACCTTCAGCATCCTTTAAAAATTTCACATGTCTGAACTGATTGATCTTATCATAGCTGATGGTCTGTACCGTCAGCTGCTTTTTAATGAAATCAAGATTTCTCTTCGAAGATGCCAGAGCTGCAATACCTGCGCCGGAGAATGTGATCTTTGATGTTGAGAAAAATTCATAAACCATATCGGGGTTGCCGGCTTTTTCACATTCGGAAAGAATCTCCGGAATCTCCGGCTGATCTTCTGCATACAGATGATGAACACAGTATGCATTGTCCCAGAAAATGCGGAAATCCTCAGCTGCAGGCTTCAGGGCTGCAAACCGCTTTACCACCTTATCAGAATAGACATAGCCCTGGGGATTGGAATATTTGGGAACACACCAGATTCCTTTTACCGCAGGATCATTGTTGACATACTGCTCCACCAGATCCATATCAGGACCATCTTCTCTCATGGGAATGGTGATCATTTCGATTCCGAAATACTCCGTAATTGCAAAATGTCTGTCATATCCGGGAGCCGGACACAGGAATTTCACTTTATCCAGTTTACACCAGGGAGTACTTCCATTAACCCCATGGGTTACGGACCGTGCAACCGTATCATACATAATCGACAGACTGGCATTACCATATATAATCACATTCTCAGGTGAAGTATGAACAAGAGAAGCCATCAGATCCTTGCACTCCTTCAGGCCATCGAGAATACCGTAGTTTCTGCAGTCATTCCCTTCAGAATCCAGCATATCGCTCTTCCCGTTCAGGAAATCCATCATGGGCATGGATAAATCCAGCTGTTCTGATGACGGTTTCCCTCTGGACATGTTCAGGTTCAGTTTTTTCTCCTTAACCTTCTTATACTGTTCCTCCAATGCTTCCTTTTCCTTCAAAAGCTCATCCCGCGTCATATTCTGATAAGTCTTCAAGTTCATTACTCCCTTCAAGTAAATTCGTATATTATTCCCTAAAATGCGTCGGCAGTTCTCCATTACCGGCACATTATGACATTATACACAAATTCTGAAAATAATGCAATATACAAGAATTTATCACATGAAACTCCGAAACAGATAAATTTCCACCACAGCACCACAGCAAAGCAGTAAAGCAGTCCTTATCCCCGTTAAAATGCACTGTTTTACCGAAGTAAATCCAGTTTTTTTCTTGCAAAGTGCCAGAATTATTGTCAATAGAATACAGCCTTCCGGAATCAGACAGACACGAAGATTCTGAAGCAGTTTTTCCATCCCTCCTGCAGCAAAAACCAGTACCGATTGAAAGGCCAGTGCCATCAGTTCAACTGCCGCCTGAATTCTCAGAAAAGCAAACCCTCTGCTCAGAATTCCCACCAGAACAGACACAAACGGAACCAGGATCCGTATGCATAAATAGATGATAAAATACCGAAAAGGATATCCCTCCGTGAAAAAATCCGCCAATGACGCTCCCTGATTCCCGACTCCTCCATAAAACATGGACGTTTCATACAATACCCACTCAGGAAGAAAAGAACCGGCCAGTCCGGCTGCCAGCCCGGTGAACACTCCCGCAGCCATCATCCTGCGCCAGAGCCGCTGTTCCTCCCGGAATCTGTCATAATCCTGCATATATCTCCACAACTATGACCTTTTGCCCCCTGTATCTCATATTATTATATGCAGAACTGTTCAGATTAATCCCTTTCCCGGCTGAGCTGAAGCTGATAAGCCAGCAGCCCGCACACCGTTTTACTGTCAGTCAGAACGCCCTCATAAATCCGATTGATCAGTTCTCCCAGTTCATGAACTTCCACATTCAGAAACTCCTGCTCATCCAGATGCTGTTCTGTTTTTTTCAGATTCTCTGCCACATAAATGGATACTTTTTCATTGGTAAATGCGGGCATGGAATTCATATGAAGCAGAAATGTAAAATTATCGGAACGGTATCCCGTTTCTTCTTCCAGTTCTCTGGAAGCACAGGATACACCGGGCTCTCCTTCATAATCAAACGCTCCCGCCGGTATCTCCAGCGTATAGCGATCCAGTGCATTCCGATACTGACGTACCATCAGTATCCTCCCATCCTCCAGAACCGGAATCACCGCTGCCCCTCCATTATGGTGAAAATAATCCCATTGAACAACTTCACCATCCGGCATCCTCATATCATCCCTGTATATTTTCATAACAGAACCCTGATAAGCCAGCTTCCGGCCAACCCTCTTCAGACGTTCCCGATCATCATATTCCATATTTTTCCTCCTTTAAACGTAATCGTTTGAAATGAAATGCAGAATCACTTATCTGAACCTAAAAAGACGGGCAAAATCAATTGCCCGTCCCCATTATATTCTATTTCGCATAATCGGTTACACGTGATTCTCTGATCACATTAACTTTAATCTGTCCCGGATATTCCAGTTCTGCCTCAATCTGCTTGGAAATATTTCTCGCAAGCAGAACCATATCATCATCACTGATCTGTTCGGGTATAACCATAATCCGAATTTCGCGTCCTGCCTGAACGGCATAAGACTTTTCAACACCCTTATAGGAATTTGTAATATCTTCTAACTGTTTTAATCTGTTTGTATAGGTTTCCAATGTTTCTCTTCTGGCACCGGGTCTGGCAGCTGAAATCGTATCCGCTGCCTGAACAATGCAGGCAATCAGAGATGTAGGTTCCGCATCACCATGATGAGATTCAACCGCATTGATAACAATGGGAGACTCATGATACTTTCTGCAGAGTTCCACGCCCAGCTGAACATGAGATCCTTCCATCTCATGATCTACTGCTTTACCAATATCATGAAGCAGACCGGCACGTTTTGCCATTCTTACATCCACTCCAATCTCACCGGCAAGCAAACCGGACAGATGAGCAACTTCCACTGAATGTCTCAATGCATTCTGACCATAGCTGGTTCTGAACTTCATCTTACCCAGCAGACGAATCAATTCCGGATGAATACCATGGATACCAACTTCAAGAGCTGCTGCTTCGCCTTCTTCACGAATACTGGTCTCCACTTCTCTCTGAGCCTTCTCCACCATCTCTTCAATTCTGGCCGGATGAATACGTCCATCCAGAATCAGTTTCTCCAGGGTAATTCTGGCAACTTCACGGCGAATCGGATCAAATGCAGACAGCACAACCGCTTCCGGAGTATCGTCAATAATCAGGTCTACGCCTGTCAGAGTCTCCAGAGTCCGGATGTTCCGGCCTTCACGGCCGATAATCCTGCCCTTCATCTCATCGTTGGGAAGCTGTACAACAGAAATTGTTGTCTCTGCCACATGATCCGCAGCACACTTCTGGATTGCCGTAACAACGTAATCCCTCGCTTTCTTGCCTGCTTCTTCACGGGCTCTGCTTTCCAGCTCCTTGATCATTTTTGCAGTGTCATGTTTCACATCATTTTCAACAGTTTTTAAAAGATAGTCTTTAGCCTGTTCGGAGGTTAAACCTGAAATTCGCTCCAGTTCGGTCTGCTGTTTTGTCAGAACAGATTCCACTTCCTTGTGTTTGCGGGAAAGTGATTCTTCTCTGGCTGCCATTGATGCTTCACGACGTTCCAGAGCATCGGCTTTTTTGTCGATGTTCTCTTCCTTGTTAAGTACACGTCTTTCATATCGCTGCAGTTCTGCGCGACGTTCCTTCGTCTCACGCTCGCATTCATTTCTGGATCTCAGAGTCTCCTCTTTTACTTCCAGAAGTGCTTCACGTTTCTTCGCTTCTGCTGCTTTCAATGCTTCATCTATAATCTCTCTGGACTTTTCTTCAGCTGTTCCAATCTTACTTTCATACACCTTGATGCGGTATCTGGTAGCGAAAGTCCATGTGACAGGTATAGTGACGACAAGTGTGACAACAATGGCAATGATAACAGGTATCATCATTGCACCCACAGGAGCACCTCCTTATTAAATTTTCATTGTACAATACAACTTCTAATTCTATAGGAACTCAATAAAGTTGTCAAGCAAAAGTCACCTTACTGCAAAAAAACTTACAAATTTTATAAAAATTTCCTGCAAAATTCGGAAGATTCCTCTCTGTAACAGCCAAATAGCTTTAACAGAAAACAAATCCTACAGGATTCCGCTGTCTCCACCTTCCGGTACGGAAAAATCCACGTCCTGCAGTTCCATCTGTTTTCCTTCTTCAGGCTGCGTCTTTGCGGCGGGCTCTGTATCTTTGTCAAAACCGTAAGCTACACGAACCGCATGGCTGATTTCTTCCATGATGTCAGGATTCATGCGAAGGAAATTCTTGGCATTCTCACGGCCCTGTCCGATCTTCTCTTTTTTGTAGGCATACCATGCACCGCTCTTATCCACAATCCCTTCTTTGGCTGCAAGATCCAGAATATCACCTTCCCGGGAAATACCGGTACCGAACATGATGTCAAACTCAGCTTCCTTGAAAGGAGGTGCAATCTTGTTCTTTACAACCTTGATACGGGTACGGTTGCCGATAAATTCTCCGTTCTGCTTCAGTGTCTCGATTCTTCTGACATCAAGCCGGATCGTTGAATAAAACTTCAAAGCACGGCCTCCTGTGGTTGTCTCCGGATTACCGAACATAACACCAACCTTTTCACGAAGCTGATTGATAAAAATAACCGTACAATTATACTTGCTGGTGATGGCAGTCAGCTTGCGCAATGCCTGCGACATCAGACGCGCCTGCAGCCCCACATGGGAATCCCCCATATCTCCATCGATCTCAGCCTTGGGTACCAGAGCCGCAACAGAGTCGATAATGATAATATCCACTGCTCCGGAGCGCACCATGGTCTCGGCAATCTCCAATGCCTGCTCTCCATTGTCCGGCTGAGATATATACAGATTGTCGATATCCACACCGATTTTGCTGGCGTAGGCAGGATCCAGTGCATGCTCCGCATCAATAAAACCGGCGATTCCGTCACGCTTCTGGACTTCCGCAGCCATATGCAGTGCCACCGTCGTTTTACCGCTGGATTCCGGACCATAGATCTCAATGATTCTTCCTTTGGGAATACCTCCCAGTCCCAGTGCAATATCAAGGCTCAGGCATCCGGTGGGAGTTGTCTCCACATTCATACGCGCTGAAGAATCCCCCAGTTTCATAATTGATCCCTTGCCATACTGCTTTTCTATCTGTGCAACAGCATTATCCAATGCTTTTAACTTATCTTCTTTTGCCATATCCGACCTCCTGTTCGAGAACTCATGTTCGTATCTATATCATATTATACTTCAATGCAAATGTCAATAGTGAATTTGGTGTTTTTAATAAAGAATCAGGTGTTTTACAGAATTGTTTTGCAAACTTATAGTAACACATGTAATTCAATTTGTCCAGCGTATCCTTTTTGCAGATCTGCCTGGTGAACAATACTAAAAAAAACGTTATTGTTCAGAACATAACAAAAAGACAGCTGCCGGACCAGAACTGCCGGCATACTGCCTTTTCCATGTATAAATATTTCACTGTAATCAGTCTTTTCCTTCTGCCGGACTTAAACCGGAAGCAGCTGCGGGTCAGTCTGAAATCCTGTGCATGATACACTTGTTGGGCTCGTCCACATTGACAGGCTTTCCGCTCATGATCAGCAGGCCTTTTTCGTAGTCGATTTTGAAAAAGGTCAGCGTACCCGAGCTGTTGTTAACCGAACAGATATGACGGTCATCCGGGAAGACACAGATACCTTTAGGGAACTCGCCGCTGATGGGAGAAGTACAGCGCTTTGTCAGAAGGCCGGTCTCACTGTCACGATCAAACAGGCAGATGCTGTTGTCCCCTTCGTTGCTTACAAATACATGAGCTTCGTCCGATGAGAACATAAAGGAGCACGCAGAACTGATAGAGGTATCTTTCTTATTGCAGGTAGGCACTTTCTGAAGCAGTTCAAACATGGGTCTTCTTCCACTTCCGTCATAAGAAAATACAGCAATATAGTTCAGGCCTTCACTGACCAGGTACATGAATCTTCCGTCACTGCTGAAGGCGATCCGTTTGGGGCTGCAGGTCAGTTCGCAGCGAAGAATATCACACTGGGTCAGACTGCCTGTGTCATGGTTGAAATCATAAATCTTGATATGATCAGTTCCGCCGTCTGCCGCAAGTACAAATTTGCCGTCCGGTGATATCTTAACACAGTTGACACGCGGTCTGTTGGTTTTTCTCCATGCAGTGCCCAGTCCTTTATGGAAAATGCCGGCTGTAATCTCACCTACACTGCCATCCTCCAGCAGTCGGAGAGCGGTCAGCTTTCCATCATGATAACCGCCTACAAAAATATAGCGATCCTCCGAATCGATCTCGATAAAGCAGCCACGCATGCCTTTAATTGTGGCCTTGTTTTTCTGTTTCAGCATTCCGTCAGGCAGAATGTCATATGATACAAGTCCCTCGTCAATAATTGAATACAGATACTTTCCGCTGTGAGAAACTGCCATAAAAGAAGAGTTGTTGCAGGCAACCTCTCCTTTACGGGTGAAGGTACCTGATTCCAGATCCACATCAAAGATTGTGATACCTTTACTTTTACCAATATAGGTATATGAACCTACGTAAGCAACATATTTATCGCTCATATCATCCTCCAAGTTAGTCCGTATTGCGTGTGTCCGATCATGTAATCCGTTTTCACACTTTTTTTTAGTATATCATAAAACGGGGGCTTTGTTAAGTTCCAATCCGCCAAAAAAGCACAAAATGCAGATTGCACAGAAATTCTCATTTTTCAGCCGTTTCATCACGTAAAAAATCCCCGAAAGTCCGTCCGTGAACCTTCAGGGATTCATAATATCGCTGTAAATACTGCTTTATTTTTTTATAATATATTTCTGAGCTGTCAGCAGTTCGGCAATCAGGACAGCACCACCTGCAGCGCCCCTCAGGGTATTGTGTGAAAGACCTACGAATTTGTAGTCAAACAGGGTATCTTCTCTCAGACGGCCAAGGCAGATGCCCATACCGTTTTCGTACATTCTGTCAAGGGCAGCCTGAGGGCGGTTGTCTTCTTCAAAATATCTGATAAACTGCTTCGGTGCGCTGGGAAGCTCCAGTTCCTGGGGAAGTCCTCTGAACTCACTCCAGCACTGAATCATCTCTTCTTTAGAAGGTTTGTTTTCAAAATTCACAAAAACGGCTGCAGTATGTCCATTTGTCACAGGAACGCGGATGCACTGGCAGGTAATCAGCGGAGATTCTGCTTTGACGATCACACCGTTCTCCACATGCCCCCAGATTCTCAGAGGTTCCTGTTCGCTCTTCTCTTCTTCACCGCCAATAAAAGGAATGATATTGTCCACCATCTCCGGCCATTCCTTAAAGGTC
>JALFLM010000123.1 GCA_022774705.1 Lachnospiraceae bacterium
CGCAAGGAAAAGGTGCGGGTAGTAAATGAACTTCCAGCAGCCATTCAAAGGGCATTTTCTACCATTAGTATTTCTGATTGTGAAGGATGGTTTCATGCGTCTGGATATATGCATTAATTTATTGGATTGCTATAAATGAAAGAAAAGTCTGGATGAAGAAGCACTGGAGCAGTTATCAGAGGAAGCTCTGGACCAGATCGATGATAAGGGATATGATTTTGAAATGAGAGAGTTACCTATCTAAAACTTTTCTGGCAGTCTGTAAGGAAAGTATCAGAAATTTCTGATAAATTTGCAGAAATTTCTGAAGTATGATATAATATTTCCGAGAAATGGAGGTGCTATTGTGAGTGATTCTGTTTATCTTGGCAGTAAAGAAGCAGCTGAGCGGCTGCAGATGACGGCCCGACGGGTGATCGGTCTCTGCAGTGAAGGAAAGATAGAAGGTGCATTTCGTGAAGGGAGAAACTGGAAGATACCGGAAGATTCCGTACAGGCGATGGCTGCGGAGTTAAAAGCCAGGAAAAAATGTGGAAAAGAAAAATCGCAGAAGCTTCTTCCCTGTGCAGTGGGAAATACTTCCTATATGGAAATCGCCCGGGATTGTTATTATGTGGATAAAACACTTCTGATCCGGGATCTGATTGATGATCACAGCGCGGTTACCTTATTTACCCGCCCAAGGCGTTTCGGCAAAACACTGGCCATCAATATGCTCAGAACATTTTTTGAAAAAACAGACGAAGATACTTCTGTTTACTTCAGGGATAAGAAAATCTGGAAGTGCGGAAAAAGATACCGCAGTCTGCAGGGGACATATCCTGTTGTGTTTCTTACTTTCAAGGACGTGAAATTCAATACATGGAAGGATTCTCTGGAAGCAGTCCGGCTTGTGCTGAAAGATGAATATAAAAGGCACACGGAACTGGCTGAAAGTGACAGGCTGGATGCGGATGACCGGGATTACCTGAACCGCATGATAAAGGGGGCACTAAGCGAAGTGGAGTATACGCGTGCGTTGCTGTGTCTGACGCGGATGCTGGAGAAACACCATGGATCGAAAGTAATCATCCTGATTGATGAATACGATACTCTGATCCAGCAGGGCCATAACAGAGGGTTCTATAATGAAGTGATCACTTTCATGAGGAATTTTCTGTCCGGAGGATTGAATGATAACGACAGTCTGGCCTTTGGTGTGCTGACAGGCATCCTGCGGGTATTCAAAGAAAATCTGTTCAGCGGTCTGAATAATCCCACGGTAAATACCGTACTGGATGAAAAATACAGTGAATATTTTGGATTTACCGGTGAAGAAGTTGATGCAATGGCAGCTTATTACGGCTGCAGCGATAAACTTGGGGAGATCCGGACGTGGTATGATGGATACCGTTTTGGAAAGACTGAAATCTATAATCCCTGGTCGGTGACAAATTATTTCAATAACAACTGTCAGCCCAGAGCTTACTGGGCAAATACCAGTGATAATGAAATTATTCAGGAAATGATGCGGGGACTTACACCGGAGATCGCGGAAGAACTGCTCTTACTGATGCAGGGGAAGACGGTGCAGGCTTCGCTGAATATGGAGGTGATATACCCGAGGATTTCCGATGGACCGGATACCATTTTCAGTTTCCTGCTGATCGCCGGCTATCTGAAACCGGTCCATGAAGCAGTGGAAACAGAGTTCGGAACCTTTGTGGAACTGCAGCTTCCCAATATGGAAATACGCAGAGTTTACAATACGGAAATTCTTTCGTGGCTTCGCGGAAGCATGGAAGGAAATGCCATGTCGGAAATAGAGAAATCTCTCTACCTGAATGATGGGGACAGGCTGAAAACAGCGCTTCAAAAATATATGATCAGCTGTATCAGCAGTTTCGATGGCGCTGCAGAAGGTTTTTATCACGGAATGGTTCTGGGGCTTGTGGCCAGTATGTCTTCCCGGTATTATATCCGCTCCAACAGGGAATCAGGAAACGGTCGTTTTGATCTTCAGATGGAACCGAAAACCAGGAATCTTCCAGGAATCATCATGGAATTTAAAGCAGCGAAAGCTGCTGAAAAAGATCAGCTTTCAGAACTGGCAGCAGACGGCCTGAAACAGATTTCCGACAGGCTTTATGACACGGATATGCAGGAAAGAGGCATAACGGACATTGTGAAATACGGGATTGCATTTGCAGGGAAAGATGTTGAAGTGAAGATGTAGATGGAGAAAATATACAGGAGAAGAAACAGATATGGGACATTATCTGAATCCAGGGGATGAGGGATTTAGTATAAAGTGCCTGACACGCGAAACAGATGATAAAGAAAGTAAACCGCAAATGAATAATCACTAAAATTTCTATGAAGTTCATTTAAAAGCAAGATCAGGGCATTGAAAACTCTGGATATGCTGCTGGGGGAGATATCAGAGGACGATAACTGATTCTACGAATATATAGAAATAAGGGTCTGGTGCTATGCACTGGCCCTTATTTTTTGTGCGCCCGTCGGGCGCACGTCTTAACGGGTGAGGGATTTTCCGAGGGTCAGACCCCAATGAATTTTGTTTTTATGATAGACAGGAAGAAATTGTTCACGGTAGGCGCTGCCATCTTCTTGTCTATCATTCCGTCATAATCACTGCATCTCTTACTTCCAGATTTCCCTCAGAGACAAAGAACCCGAGACTGCGTCCCTGATAATTATACATTCTGAAACCAAAAGCCACATCGTTGTTTACATAGAGTACGGCGATCGTATCCTGTATATAGAGTGCAAGTTCGTATTCTTTGTCCGTCTCCAGAGTAAGCGGACGTTCCATCTCTACCGCATACGGAAACATCTGTCCTCCCTGTTCATACATTCTAAGTCCGGAACGGAACTGAATTCTGTTGAACTCCGGCTCAAACATCAGATAATATCCGAAGTCAAATTTCTCATCCACCTGCAAAGCAAGGCCAAACAGGGACGGTTCTCCTGTATATTTCAAAGTTGCACGGATACAGCACTGTTCCGGGATCTTCTGCGCAAGCGCAGCCGAATAACCGTATTCCGAGCAGCAGCTAAGGCTGTTATGATCTTTCGTCCATGTTCCGGTCAGCCCTTCTGCATGTATTTCTTCCGACCTGACAAACGCATTGGCTACACTGTCCACCGGGCATACCCCCAGCGTCCCGTCCTCATGCTGCAGGATCTTGTGTACTACAATGGAACCGCCCCAGTTCCAGGTCTGATAGTCCTTTCCAAAATCGTTCCCCGGATCAAAGCCCCATCCGTTTTCTCCGCGGGTCGGATTCCATCCATAAATAAAACGATCCTTTCCATCCGTCCCTGTCTTAGCCGCATAAAAAGCTCTTCCGTCAAAGGTATCCACTCTGGGTTTGAGCCATGGTCCTTTTGGGGACCGACTCATACGATAATAGGTACTGAATCCGTCCGTATAACTGGAATAAACCAGATAATACCAGTCTCCCATCTTAAAGAAGTCCGGACACTCATAAGCTCCCTGATGGGTTCGCGGTGCGTAAAGCGGTCTTCTGTATTCCCAGTGAGCCAGGTCATCTGAGACACAGAGCGCTACACAGCCATTTCTCTCAGTTGCGCCATTTTCCCGTGCAGCAAGCAGCATCCACCATTTCTGCTCTTCCTCATTCCAGAATACAAATGGATCTCTCCAGTCCGACATCCTGTAGATTTCTCCGTCAGCTGTAAATTTCTCTTCCGGTATATCTGTCCAGTGTACCAGATCGGTGCTGGTCGCATGTCTTGCCCACTGGGCCTGCGGTTCCTGATCAAATGTGCAGTAAAACATGTGATACAGTCCGTTCACTTTCAGAATGGAACCTGTCCCTCCGTGAATGTTGGTGGGCGTTTCTATAAAATTCCGGTTGTCCTCCGAAACAATATGATGCCATCCGTACACAACCATATCTTTCGGCGCATCCGGATCCCAGTTCTTTAAATAGTAACCTTCAAACCGTTTTGTTTCTTCATTGTAATATGGGATTACATCTCCTGTTTTTGCATACTCCGGTGAGTAAAACAGATCCATTGCTCTTCCTCCTGTCTTTTAATTAATAATTGGTCAGCTCATAGAACATATCGAAACCTTTCTGCTTCAGTTCCAGCAGTTCGTAAAGTCCCATAGCATCCATTTTATCAAGGTATGCACTCCATTTATTTCTATTCCTTTTGCTTAATTCAGAGCACCAAATATCGGTGCAGCCCTTCATTAACTGTTCTTTAGATTTTTTACAGGTAATATTCTTTATCCAACCTTTCTGGTGATAGGCACTAATATTTGTCAAGAATTTACAGATGTTTTACCAACAATTCATTTGATGTTTATTCTTTCTTACTGGGATCTGACCTCTTATATCCCCAAGTGATTTAAGTAGTTTTTATCATAACATACAAGGAAAACAAACTCAATAAAATTATTTATTATCCACATTTTTTTCACTAATTACGGCCCCAATAATATTTTGATGTGGTATAAAAAAGTTGATACCCTATTTTCAAGGATTTGAGATATAATCAATAAGGAGTGAATAAAATGGCAGAAAACAGGCAATATGATCACGAATACAAAGTACAGGCAGTGAAGCTTGCCAAAGAAATCGGACAAGCTAAGGACGCCAAAGAACTGGGGATCCCCAAGAACACCATGTATGGCTGGGTACGGCTTTACCGTCTTGGCACTCTTGACCTTGGAGCTGGCTCACAGACCCCATAAAGTGCTATGACGCTTAACGAGGAACTCCTAAAGCTTCGCCAGCAGGTAAAGGAACTGGAAAAAGAAAACCGTCGTTTGAAGAAAGAAAACGACTTTCTGGAGGAAGCCAGCGCTTTTTTTGCCGCGAGCCGTCTGAAGTCAGCAAAAATGATTTTGAGATGTCAGTCAGAGATTTGCCGGAAAGGATGGATGTATTATGTTATTGGAAGAGAAGTTTTTGGAATTTCATCGTTATGTCAGCAGCCGCAATCTGCCGCTGGAAGCTATCAGTGTCGGAGATGAGAACAAGGTACTCTGTGAGATGCACTACGCAGCAAATGCACCGAGAAATATTTATTCACATACCAAGAGTTTTACGGTAACAGCAGTTGGACTCGCAATAGAAGAGGGAAAACTAAGCCTGGAAGATCATGTGGCGGAAGTGTTTAAAGATAAACTTCCTTCAAATCCGGATCCAAATCTGGAGAAGATTCAGTTGAAACATCTGCTCTGCATGTCCAGTGGCTTTGGTAAGGCACTTCTGATGAATGCGGACAGACGTCCGGGCGTCGGCGCACCGGATTATGAGAAATATATGATGGCACAGCCGGTTCCTGTGGAGCCAGGCAGTGCATTCTGCTATTCCTCTGCCGACAGTATTCTGGCTGCTCATATGGTAGAACGGGCCGTTGGCAAGCGGATGGGAGAGTATCTGTATGAGAAGGTATTCCAGCCCCTTGATATGGGATGGCCGCTCTGGGAGCATGATCCACAGGGACATCCGAATGGCGGCGGAGGTATGTATCTGACTTGTACCGAGATGATGAAACTGGGACAGCTCTATCTGGCTGAGGGTAACTGGAAGGGCGAGCAGATTGTCAGCAGGGACTGGGTGCAGGAGGTGTCCACCCCGAAATTTACCTTCGAGCCATCTGCAGATCTCTGGCATGTAGGATATGGCTATCAGTTCTGGATCAGTCCATATCCAGGATCCTATCGTGCTGATGGCGCATTCGGACAGATTACAACGATTCTCCCAGAGAAGGGATTGGTTGTTTCCATCCAATGTCCGGAGCGAGGTAATTTCGATCAGGTGAAACGTGCGCTGCATGAACATTTTCTGATGGAATTGTAAGAATAGACTTGCAACAATATGCTATAATTTGCCCAGAAACCGTACTTTTGGCTGAAAAGGCTTAAAATCAAGGCTTTTAGGGAATGTGGATGGGATTTGTACCCCCATTGTATTCCTATTTTGTAAAACAGTAGGATCATCAACCGGACTTCCCTCGATAAAAAAGAATATGATTTGTGGCGAAAGAAGTTCCTTCGGGGACTTCTTTTCACTTACAGTGCGCCCGGCGGTGCACGTTTCTAACCGGTGAAAGTCCGGAATCCACCCGGTAGTGGGAAGGATATAGCCGAAGGCAAGGGTGTTCATCGTGAGGTGAAATCTGAAGGAAGCCG
>JALFLM010000132.1 GCA_022774705.1 Lachnospiraceae bacterium
GCTCCAGATTTTCAAACCGGTATCCATCATACCACCGCTTTGTTTCTTCAAAGTCCATCCCATACTGACAGCATAAATCTTCCACTTCAGATTCTGTAAATCCTACAAACTCCGCAAGCTGCTTCGGATTGGTCATGGAAAATTCATCAAACATATTCAGCGCTGAATGCGTTCCATATTTCTTAATTGGAAGAATTCCCGTCATATACGCCAGTGCCACATACTGTTTATCCTTCAGCAGATTTCTCAGGAAATCCAGATATACTTTCTGTGCTTCTTTATCTGTCTTCTTTTCCCTGAATATACAATCCCATTCATCGATAATAAAAACAAACGGAATATCTACAGCGTTATATATATCTGATAAGGTTCGTACCAAATTTTCTGAATCATAGTATCGGATATCCGGATATTCTTCCAGCAAATCCCACAAAATATTCTTTTCTATGGCAATTTTCATCGCCTCAACATCATGCTTATCGCTAAGAAAGTCCTGCATATTCAGAAATATCACGTTATACTGATTCAGATGAGTCAGAAACGAAGCATCCTTCCCGATTTTCAGTTTTTCAAATTCGGCCTTTGAATCCGCATCTCTTCCATAATACGCAGCCAGCATATTGGCTGCCATGGACTTTCCAAATCTTCTTGGACGGCTGACACAAACGTACTGCTGCTCTGAATCAAGCACTTTATTGGTATACGCAATCAGCTCACTTTTATCCACATAAATCTGTGACTTCAATGCTTTCTGGAACGCACGTTTCCTGGGATTTAAATAGATACCCATCTGTCAACACACTCCTTTCTGTTCTAAGCTTACGTTTTATTTGCTTATGACCTGCTATCCTCTCATTCCATAGGAATTTAAATTCCTCCTGCAGATCCCGACTTATCTCTGTCTATATTCTATCCGATTCCCCCCACAATGTAAACCTGACACAAAAAAATTTTCCACCAGGTCTTTTTCTGCCCGGTGGGAATGCTGAATCTTCTACAGTTATTCTCCGTCTTCAAAATCGCTGCTTACGGCATCAACTGATTCCATGTTTGCCTTCAGCTTTTTTACCGGCATATGGTATTTACTGACATTTCTGGTTAATCTGATTCTCAATAACAGCAAGTTCCTCATCCAATTCCAGAATTTTCCGGGCAAGCCACTTTACGGCGGTTCTGGCTGCATCAGCTCCATCCCTGATTCCAACGCTGCTTCCCGCATACTGCTAGATTTCTCCTGCTCTGCTGTAGCCGCGTCCTCTAAGCTTATCCTCATGCCAGATTTGTTTTATACCATCCTCCCCCAGTTCTGTCAGTTCCTCTGGAAATGGTGCCTTTTTCAGCAGCTCCAGGCTGAATGCTCCGTCAACTTTTCCCAGTGCTTCTTTGTATTCCGGGAAGTATATCTTCATCTCCCTGTGCACCCGGTTGATTGACCTGATTCTGTCCTCGTTCAGCTGATCCCTGAACATCGATAACCTGCGAAGCTCCGCATAGAGAACACTGGAAGGGCTCGCCGACAGCTGCCAGAAAGCCCTTCAGCAGATTGATGATAGAAGATACGCAGAAGAGCTCAGGGACAGCTTCGATCAGGTTCTGTGCTACGGTATTTCGTTTTATAAAAAGCGCTGTGTGGTTATGAGGAAAGCGTAACAGGAACAAGCCGGAAGTTTTCGCACTCCCGTCTTGTTCCTGTTATCGTTATTTTTCACAATATCCGCTCACACCCGTTTTCTCCCGATTCCGGCCATTGCACCGACCAGCAGCAATAGGCCGGTAACACAGGTTACAGCCACAGATTTTTCAAACTCCTCCATTCCAACAGAGGCGTTCAGCAGGCTTTCCGCAGACATCAGTCTGGTGGGAAGCCACTCTGCAGCTTGGGGGATCATTCCCAGAAAATAACTGACTGCCGTTACGCCGCCCGTAAAAAGCAGGACACTCATGCCGAATTTCAGAAATACGGAACCTGCAAGGAGCAGAGCGATCATCCAGCAGCCCAGCAGATAGATGCAGAATCCCGCAAAAAGCCAGTGGGATACTTCCCCGTTATCCCAGTAATACGCCGTGTATGCCCACGTGATCCCAAAGGCCAGTCCGTAACAGATGCTCCAGAGAACCACCTGAATGATCCACTTTGCGGCAATTACGATACCTGGGGATACGCCTTTTGTAAGCACCGGGATCAGTGTTCCCTTCTGATATTCTCCCGTTACTGCTCCGGAAAACAGAACCACCGGCACCAGCAGAAGCATAAAACTGTTCTTGTAATACTGCTGCCAGGAAGTGAAGGCGGTCACTTCGATCTTTTCGATAGAAATGCCCTGTTCCTTCAGCGTATCGCCCATCATCTCGAACATCCAGGGTGTCATTTTTGCCAGAGCCGGACTCATCACGCCAAACAACACAAATAGAATCAGCAGAAGCCAGAATCTCCCGGTCCGTACCTGCTCCATCCACTCTTTTTTCACAAACGCAGCAAGCTGTTTCATAATCTGTGCACCTCCCCTTCTGCATTACATTCAGATGTACTTCTTCCTGCTACACTTCTTCCTGCTGCAGCGTTATCGTCTGTTGCTTTTTTCGGTATATCTCCTTCGTCCAGCACCTCCAGAAACAGGTTTTCCAGCGTCAGCTCCTGCCGCTCCATTTTCTGAACCGCCAGATTCTCCCGAAGCAGAATCTCCATGGCCTGCTTCATTTCCGCCCGGTTTCCGTCACACAGATAATGAACGGAATCATCATCGCAAACTCCTGAACCGGACTTCTGCCATACATCGGCAAAACGCTTCCGGTCTGCAGGAGATTCAAATTCCAGAAGAAATCCTGCGCTTCTGTTCATCCGGTGGACATCCTCCATAGTACCTTCCCATGCCAGCCTGCCCCCGTGGAGAATACCGATCTTATCGCAGATTCTCTCCACATCCGGCAGAATATGGGTAGAAAACAGAACCGTTGTATAGGAAGCGGCCTTTTTCAGAATCTCCAGTATCTCCCTGCGCCCCACCGGGTCCAGTGCGGAGGTCGGTTCGTCGCAGATCAGCAGCTCCGGCTCCGGCAGCAGTGCCTGGGCGATTCCCAGCCGCTGCTTCATCCCCCGGGAAAAGCCCTGAATTCTCCTGTTCTCACCGGCAAGCCCCACCAGCTCCAGCATCTGCCCGATTCTTTCCTGTCTTTTTTTTCGTGACATTCCGGTCAGTTCGCCGCAGAATTCCAGATACTCGGCAGGCGTCATATAACCGTAAAATTCAGGCACATCCGGCAGATAACCGATCATCCGGTTCGTACGGTTCTTCCCGAACCTGACGGGCTCCCCGTTTACCCGGATTTGTCCTGCATCGGCAGTAAAAAGTCCCAGAATCAGCTTCATGGTCGTAGTTTTCCCTGCCCCGTTCTGACCGATAAAACCGTAAATGGAATGTTTCTCCACCTGAAAGGTCAGATCCTTCAGAACGGATTTGCTTCCAAATCGTTTCGACACATGAGAAACCTCAAGAATATCTTTCACTTCACTCATCATTTCTCTCCCCTCAGCATTCTTATTTTCTTCACTTTCCTTTAATCCTCTTCCTTCCCCAGCAGGAAATACAGAACCGGTCCCCAGAACTGCATGCCCACAACTGTGATCAGAATCCATAATCCCCTGCTTCCCCGTTTATAGTGATCGTGGGTCAGTATGTGGCGTAATGTCACGATCAACAGAATCGCCTCAATTACAATCAGCGGTATCAGAAAAGGCAGATACTCCTGCAGCTGTTCCATCTGTAAATTCATCATATTTTTTCTCTCCCTTCTTTCAGTTTCTGTTTCCATCGTTTCATCTCCCGGCATTCCGATATTGGCGCGAAAACAGGGTTATCCAGAGCCCCCATCACCGAATCCCATATAACTTTTTTCCCTCTGGGCGGTGTCCTGAGCAGGTCATATTTCTGAACATACTGATCCATTTCCGAAAAATAGGAATCCCCGTAAATTCTGATTCCTTCCTTTATAAAAGAAACCGTACCTTCCACAAATATTTCAAGCTGCTCCAGTGCCTCTTTTTTCTGCCCGTGAGCCATATAGAATAATGCACAGGCATAGCAGAACTGCAGATACAGGTTGGGATGCAGCCGGTCAATGTGATAAATTTCTATTATCTGATGAAGCCGGTCAATGGTTTCCTGACATCCCTCCTGATCCTGCAGCTGTGACATCAGGTAGGTAAGGCTGTCATTGATCATCATGACCAGATGCCTGAAAATGACCGACTGATTGAACATCTTTGCATCTTTCGCCCTGCCCGCCATCTGATAGGCCTGCACCAGCAGGGTATCTATCTGATCAGACAGATGTTCCGGCTGGAAACGGGGTTCCAGTGCTGCTGTCACTTCTTCTGTCTTTCCCAGCAGGAGAAAAACCATGTACCGTACAAGTTCCGCATCGCCGCAGATTTCCCGGTCCCCGCAGTCCTGCTCAATATGCAGACACAGGGAAACAATTTCCTGAAGAATTGCCTCATTTTCCTCCCGGGTATCCGCCAGCATGTAATGATTCAGCCACAGAACACTGATCTGGAGAAGGGCCGGGTAGCAGGAATAGTATTCCTTCACAAATTCCCGGCTTTCCTTCATCACCTCTTCAAAAGGCCGGTTCTCAAAATCTTCCGTAAAACGGATATATATTTTCCGTATCTCTTCTCTGGTAAGCTGCGCCTGATAACCGATCAGCTCATCCACGCTGATATCAAAATAGGAGGCCAGCCTGGGAAGCAGCATAATATCCGGAAAACTCTGCCCCGTTTCCCTTAGTTAAAGATATTGTTGGGTATCTCAAGATGTGTCATTCGATTTTGCCGATAAAGCGGTAGAAGATTTCCACTTCCTGTTCCCGGCTTCCGTCCTCACTTTTGACCGCTTCATGGACAAGGATTTTTTC
>JALFLM010000174.1 GCA_022774705.1 Lachnospiraceae bacterium
CGTAGCCTGCTTTGCCCATTTTTTCGATGACATTGTCGGCAATCGCCTGCACCTGATTGGCACTGTTGCCGGCTGCGATGATAAAGTAGTCCGCTACTACCGATACATGAGAGATATCGATAACATTGATATCCACGGCAAGCTTTTCATCAAGTGCACTGAATGCGGTCTGAACCATATCTCTGCTTGTACTCATAGGCACCTCCGTTATTTATCTGCAGCACTATCCGGAAAAGTCCGGAACTGCTGCGCTGCTGTTGTCTGTTACTATTTGCTGTTATGACAGCAGGGTTTCAGGTCTTTTGCTTCTTACGTTGTGGTACCGCTCATAGAATCTGCATGCTTCCTTCGTCTGATTGTCAATGGAAGCACCTGTTTCATCCAGATATTCCAGAATTCCGGTCATGATTTCCACCAGGGCTTCGTCCAGATCAACGAAAGCAAGCCTGCGCATATGCTCCAGATTGGCTGCCTTATTCCTTCGCGGTTCGATGTAATCTGCAATATAAAGAATCTTCTCCAGCATGGACATGTCCGGCCGCCCGGTTGTGTGATATTCAATGGCGGACAGGATTTCCAGATCGTCAATCCCATACTTGTGGGCCGCCATATAGCTGCCGTATCTGGCATGGAGCAGAACCTTGTTTTTCTCTTCGTCCTCAGTTACTTCCAGTCCTTTTTCCAGACATTTTTCATAAATTACCTGATTATCAAACTGTCTGGCACAGTCATGCAGAAGACCGGCAAGTTCCGCACGGTCAAGATCATAACCGTACCGCATGGCCAGTGCAGCTGCCGTATAAGAAACACTTAATGAATGTTCATATCGTTCGGGAGTCAGTTTTTTCTTAAGTCTTTTTCGAATTACAGGAATTCTCTCATCCATATTGGTACCTCCACGGAAATAGGTTCTGCAGGTATGCCGAATCAGCGGCCTGCGGACTGATCAGAAGAGCTCACATACAGATTATGCTCTTTAATATAGGCCTCCACTTCATCTGTTACATAATAATGAATGGAAAAACCGTCACGCACATTTTTGCGGATCCAGTTGCTGGAAATTGCCACGTTGGGCAGGTGCAGAAGACCGATGGAAGCATGAAATTTCTCTTCCAGTTCCCGGATTTTCTGTTCCATGCCCGCCAGAACCAGATTGCCCCGGGCGGCAGCCAGAATGGTTGCTCTGGAAAAGATTTCCTGCGGTTCATGCCACTGATCCATATAATCCAGAGAATCTGCTCCCACAATAAAATAGTAGGAAGCCTCCGGATTCTGATCGCAAAAATGAGAAAGCGTATCAGAAGTATAGGAGTAGCAGGGATTCTGTATTTCAAAATCCGAAAAAACAAATTCCGGGTGAGGCCGGATCGCCAGTTTTACCATATCGGCACGGTAAGCGGCATCCAGTACGTCATCTCCTGCTTTGTGCGGCGGATTGCCGTTGGGCAGAAAAATCACCTGATCCAGATGATACTCCTCATAAGCACGCTGGGCGATCATCAGATGGCCAATGTGAATGGGATTGAATGTACCTCCCATGATACCGATTTTTTTCATGACTGCCTCCTGACTCATTTCTGATCGATTGTCTGTTGCTGAAATTATTTTTCTGGTAAATATTTGCTGTTTTTCTTTGCCTGACGGAACAGGACGATTTTCTTGCCGATAACCTGTACAACCTGTGAACGGGTACGTCCTGCAAGCATCTCTGCCATGTCTCTCGGATCATCCACACAGTTCTGAAGAACACTGATTTTAATCAGTTCTCTTGCTTCCAGTGCTTCATCCACGGCGGCTGTTACCTCCGGTGTCAGGCAGGATTTTCCAATCTGAAGGACAGGATCCATGGTCATGGCCTGGCCCTTTAAATAAGCTCTGTATTTTGTAGTCATATCAATCTCCATCTGCAGCTGTTCAGAATCCGGTTCTCAACAGTTGACTTTATTTATCAAGTCGATTCTATTTATAATAATCAAATTCCAGTTCATAAAGCTGGACGGTATCTCCGTCCTGAATACCGAGTTCTTCCAGTTCCTTTAAAATACCGGTATCCTTCAGGAATTTCTGGAAAAAAGCAAATCCCTTTTCGGAATCCAGATTGGTATAGCCAAGCATTTTTTCAATCCGGGGGCCTTCCACGGTGAACAGACCTTCCTTCACTTTGGTAACGGTGAAGGGCAGCGTTACGTCGTCAGGATAATCCACTTCAAATTCTTTTTCAAAAACAACAGGTTCCGGATCGAGATTCTGCAAAACACCGTAAACATGGGACAGCAGCTCTTTCAATCCCTTACCGCTGACAGCAGAAATAGGGAAAACCGGAATCCCCTGGGGTTCAAATACCTCTTTCATGCGGTCTACAGGGCTGTCCTCTTCTTCATAAATGGCATCGATCTTATTGGCTGCAATCACCTGAGGGCGTTCAAGCAGTTTAGGATCGTAGGCTTCCAGCTCCTGATTGATGGTTCTGATATCCTCGATCGGGTCGCGGCCCTCAACTGAAGCAGCGTCTACTACATGAATGAATACCTTGGTTCTTTCAATATGCTTTAAAAAGGCATGTCCGAGACCGATTCCCTGAGAAGCGCCTTCAATCAATCCGGGAATATCGGCAATCACAAAGCTGTTGCCTTCTCCCATGTCAACCACACCCAACTCGGGATTCAGAGTTGTAAAATGATAGTTGGCAATCTTCGGTCTTGCGTTGCTTACGTGGGAAAGCAGGGTGGATTTACCCACGTTGGGGAAACCGACCAGACCCACATCCGCGATCACCTTCAGCTCCAGACGAACCCAGAGCTCTCTTCCCGGTTTTCCAGGCTGAGCATATTTGGGCACCTGCATCGTAGCTGTTGCATAGTGCATGTTGCCCTGTCCGCCGCGGCCGCCTTTCAGAATGATCTCTCTTTTGTTATCACCTGACATATCGGCAATTACCTTGCCTGTTTCATCATCTTTGA
The DNA here is from genome assembly GCA_022774705.1 of Lachnospiraceae bacterium. Classification (GTDB taxonomy): domain Bacteria; phylum Bacillota; class Clostridia; order Lachnospirales; family Lachnospiraceae; genus TWA4. The sequence goes on from JALFLM010000174.1 coordinate 2,961, forward strand.
TGACCGTTCCCGGGGGAACTTTTACAATAAGATCATCTGCATCCGCTCCATGACAGCGGCGTTTGCCGCCCTTCTGGCCATTTTTTGCCACGTATTTTCTCACATGTCTGAAATTGGTCAGGGTATTCATACCCTCATCCACAACGAAAATAATGTCGCCGCCGCGGCCGCCATCTCCACCGTCAGGACCGCCATTGGGTACATAAAGTTCCCGCCGGAAGCTGACATGTCCATTACCGCCATTGCCGGACTTTATAAATACTCTTGCACTGTCTGCAAACATGATTCGTCCTCCTCGTCGAACGTTGTCGAATAGTTAACAGGGTAAAACAAGATAAAAAGCCGACGCAAAAGCGTCGGCCCTTCAATCACAACTTAATTTAGAAGCAAAACAGCTCAATGCTGTGTTCTGCACCGGGAAGCAATTATTCAGCGATTGCTCTGGGATATACGGAACACTGCTTTTTGTCTCTGCCTTTTCTTTCAAACTTAACAACACCGTCTACTTTTGCAAACAGAGTGTCATCACTGCCGATACCAACATTAACACCGGGATGAATCTTGGTACCTCTCTGTCTGTAAAGGATGTTGCCTGCTTTTACGAACTGACCGTCAGCTCTCTTTGCCCCAAGTCTCTTGGATTCAGAATCTCTACCGTTCTTGGTAGAACCAACACCTTTCTTATGAGCAAATAATTGAAGGTTCATATTTAACATAGGTTACACCTCCCTTGTACGGATTATAATTCTGATATATCTATCCCCATAGGTATCACGGATGGACTCCAGACCGAGGATAAATGATTTCAACAATAATTGAGTTTCGGGCGTTTTGTCTGTAACCAGTTTAAATTTCAGATTACCGTCAGACTGTTCAGCAGTGAACCTGTCAGTGGTAAACTTTTCGATACTGTTAATGGTATTAATGGAAAGTGCTGATACTGCAGCACAGATAATATCACGACCGTATCTGTCAAAACCGGCATGTCCCGAGATACGGAATCCGAAAATACTGTCTTCGGAATTCTTATATATTACAGCAGTAATCAAAATTATTTGTTAATTTTTTCGATCTTAACTTCTGTATAAGCCTGTCTGTGACCGTTTTTCTTGTGGTAACCGGATTTTCTCTTGTACTTGTATACAATGACTTTCTTTCCTTTACCTTCGCCCAGAACTGTTGCGGTAACCTTAGCACCTTCTACTACGGGGCAGCCAACGGTTAACTCGCCGTCGCTTACAGCCAGAACCTGATCAAACTCATATGTTTCGCCAGCAGCTACGCCCAGTTTTTCAATGCGGATCACGTCGCCTTCGCTGACTTTGTACTGTTTACCACCTGTGGCAATAATTGCGTACATGTGCTTACCTCCTTTAAATACAAACTCGCCAACTTCGGTGTCTGATGCATCTCTGCTCTGAAGAATACAGCTTAATATTATATTAATTATTCTTTTATATTCCTCAATCAGACTTCAACCTCATTGTGCGGCACACAATGGTTATATTACCATATTGAAATCGGGATGTCAACCGGATTTTTGTAAAAGTTTATTGTGATCGATGAAGCCGGGCGCTGCGTTTTTCCGGTGGCGGTTTTTCTTCAGCTGTGATAAACTCTTACAGGAATGGGAATAACAAAAACAGGAGGAGTTGTCTTATGAGCACCGTTGGTATTATTGCTGAGTATAATCCGTTTCATACCGGTCACGCTTATCAGATTTCCCGTGCACGGGAGCTGACCGGAGCTGATCATGTGATTGCCATTATGAGCGGCGATTTTGTTCAGAGAGGCGCGCCGGCTGTGATGGATAAATACCTGCGTACACGCCTGGCACTGGAAGGCGGCGCGGACTGTGTGCTGGAGCTGCCTGTATGGATGGCGACAGCTTCTGCGGCGGATTTTGCAGAGGGAGCCGTTTCTATTTTTGATGAACTGGGGTGCGTCGATTACCTCTGTTTTGGCTCCGAAGCCGGCAGATTGTTTCTTCTGGAACGGGCTGCCGGGCTGTTTCTGGAAGAACCGGCCGGATTTCGCAGTATTTTAAAACAGCATCTGTCTCTGGGAAAATCATTTCCAAAGGCGCGGAAGGCGGCCTGGGAGGGATTCTCAGGGGAAAACGGGGATTTTCTTGATCTGCCTAATAATATTCTGGGCATCTCCTATCTGATGGCGCTGAAAAAGCGAAACAGTTCCATCCGCCCGGTAACTGTTTCCAGAATCGGCAGCTTCCACAGCACCGGGCTGAACCGGGAGTATGCCAGTGCCTCGGCTCTTCGGGAAAAACTGCTGAAAAACAGAGAACTGTTGAAACAGAAGGAGAATAGGGATAGATTTCTCCTCCCTTTTCCTGAGGAAATTCTTCCATTTTTCCCCAACACTCCGGCCAGAGTTCTGCTGCAGCAGGAATACTGCCGCAGCTATCCGCTGGATACGGATGATTTCTGGATCATTCTGAAGGAAAAGCTGCTCTCGGAAGCAGAATGTGCGGGGCAGTATGCTGATTTCCCCACAGAGCTGTCCAACCGTCTCAAAGCCTGTCATTTTACCTGTACCGATTATCAGGAACTGGCAGAACGCCTGAAAACCGCGGCATTTACCAGAAGCCGTATTGACCGGGGGCTGATGCATATCCTGCTGAATATCCGTCAGGAAGATGTGGCCCGGCTGAAGCGGTCGGGACAGGCGCTTTATACCAGAGTTCTCGGTTTCAGGAAAAGCCACGCTGACCTGCTTAAGGATATGGTATCGCGCAGCCATATTCCGGTGCTTACGAAAGCATTGCCTCCCCGGACTTTGTCTGAAGCGGCAGCTTTCAGCTATGAGATGGATGCCCGTGCCGCCAATCTCTACGAAACGGTAAAATGCCTGAAATACCCGGGGGAAAAGCCGGTACATGAGTACCGGCAGAAAATCATTGTCCTCTGAGATTCAGAATATCAGATTTTCAGAATATCTTTAACCACCTCCGAGGCAATCAGCAGGCCTGCGGAGGCTGGTACGAAGGAAATACTTCCGGGTACCGCTTTTCCGTTTTCCACCACCCCGCTTTTTCGGGGAACTTCTTTGGAATAGATGACTTTCAGTTTTTTCACGCCCCTTTCCTTCAATTCCCGGCGCATCACTTTTGCCAGCGGGCAGACCGAGGTCTTATAGATATCTGAAACCTCAAATGCCCCCGGATTCAGTTTGTTGCCGGTTCCCATGGAACTGATAATGGGCACATCGTGTTTTTGGGCTTCCATAATCAGGTCGATTTTAGCGGTGACCGTGTCAATGGCATCCACCACGTAATCATAAGCCTCCAGCGGATACTGATCATGCACTTCCGGAAGATAGAAAACCCGCTTCTCTTCCACACAAATGGAATCATCGATATTGGCAATGCGTTCCTTCATCACCTCTGTCTTGTAGCGTCCAATGGTATCATAGCCGGCGATGATCTGACGATTCAGATTGGAAACAGATATTTTGTCGTGATCAAACAACGTCAGGGAACCTACCCCTGCCCGCGCCAGTGCTTCCGCAACATAACCCCCTACTCCGCCGACACCGAACACCGCCACATGAGCCTGTTTCAGCTTATCAACACCATCTTCTCCTATTAATAAAGCTGTTCTGCTGTATTGTCCTTCCAAAACCATACCTCCTGAAGTCTGCTGCTGCTAAATATTATACATGCTAATTATTATACACAGGATAAGCATACCACACGCCGGTTTTCGTTTCAAGCCAAAAGTATCCGGGCCGAAGGCTGACGGAAAAAGGCACATCCGGGCTTTCCGCACATAAAATATATTATAGAAACACTGTGGAGGCCCGCATGGATCCTGTACTTTCCTTCGATTCGGTTTCTTTTTCCTACCATTCTGTCAGAGGTGAGACTCCTGCGGTTGACAATCTGAGTTTTTCCGTAAATCCGGGGGAATTCACTGTGCTGGTAGGACCCAGCGGGTGCGGTAAAGGGATGGTGGGGAAATGGAAAATAATGTATCTGCTGCGCCGTCACGGGAACCGGACAACTCTCTGCGGACTGATTCAGTTTCTTAATAATATAGTCAATTCGCTGCCGTTCCAGATGATTTTTTCCAGTACGTTTTTGATGAGTTCCCGTTTCTGATGTACGCCGAAATAAAGATATGTTTTTGCAAGTGATGTGAAATGCGGGCTGAGCAGCCCGGTTTTCACGTCACTTTTTGTTTTTTCATTTTCCTGCTGTTCGATTTGCCGGATCTGCTTCTGCAGATTTCCGATTTCCTGTTCGATCTGCAGGATAAATTCCGGGGTGTGAGGTGTACTGGAGAGTGTATAGATAAGGTTTTCAATCTGTTTTCTTTTTTCTTTAATCTGATGATTTCTGATATCCGTTTCTGATACGGCGCGGTGACAGCAGGTAGTTTCTTTCAGCTGACTGTATGCCTGCTGCAGGATCTCCTGCCAGTCGATAACCGTTTCAAGCCGGGTCTGTACAACCCGGCTGATCTGTTCATCCAGTGTGTTGCCCTGCAGGTTGGGAATTCTGCAGCTCTGACCGTGGGTCATGGTTTTTCGGGGGCAGATATAGGAAAAACGCCGTTTTCCGTCGGTTCCTGTTTGTTTTACAGCATAATATTTGGGGCGCATGGCCCGGCCGCAGCTGCAGTAGAGGATACCCGACAACAGAGCCATTTCATTGCGGACCCGGTAGCTGTCACCTTTGTGCCTGTTATTCTCCAGCAGCTGCTGTACCTTTGCAAAGTCCTTGCCTGCGATGACTCCCCTATGTTTCCCGGGGGCCAGAATCCATTTTTCCGGCGGATTTTCTCTGTGCCCCGAAACGGTTTTGGCATAGCAGATCAAACCCGGTACAGGATCATTGTCTGCCGGTTCATCTACACAGACCTGACATCCCAGCGTTCTGAAATATGCACAGCCTTCCCGGTCGGCACTGCAGTAGACCGGATTTCGCAGGATATCACGCACAGCCGTAACTGTGTAATCATTTTTTTTCCGGGTGCGGATCTGCTGAATCTGAAGATATTCCGCTACCTTCACCAGCGACCGTTTCTCCAGATACAACTGGAAAATCCGGCGGACAAGAAGAAGTTCCGGCTCATTTTCCTGCAGATACCAGGATTTCCGGGATTTTCCGTCCACCTGAACCGCCCTTACCTCGGCGGAAGTAAATCCCACCGGGGTATTTCCGCCCAGCCATCTGCCGCTTTTTGCCAGCAACACCATATTATCCCTGACCCGTTCGGCAATCTGTTCCCGCTCCATCTGAGCCAGAACACCTGCAAAATACAGCATGGCTCTGCCCATGGGCGTGGAGGTATCAAACTGTTCCTTTATGCTGATAAATGCAATCTCCCGCCGGTTCAGCTCCTCCACCAGTGCGGCCAGATCGATGATACTGCGGCCCAGCCGGTCCAGCCGGTAACAGACCAGATAATCGTATTTTGTCCGTCGCATATCCTCCATCATGTCCTGAAAACGGGGTCTTCTGGTATTTTTCCCGGAAAACCCCTCGTCTTCATAGATCAGTATTTCCGCCTGATCCGCACCTTCCACATGGCGGTTGATGTACTCCCGGCACATGGACACCTGATTTTCCACACTGTTCCCCCGGCCGGTCCATTTTGATTTGCGGCTGTATATGGCAATCCGCACTGCGGTCCCTGCCCTTCTATTCCCGGTGATTACCGGATTTCTTACAGAAATATATGAAGCGAACGGCTAATAATTCTCATTTTTCAGGGCATCGATAAGATTTTCTTTTTTCACCTTTCTCATGGCGTACAGCATGGTGGCAAATACCACCACAAATACACTGGCTACTGCGATGGCTACAGAGCTCCAGGGCAGGTAAAAGTCAGTATCATAGACATCCATCACAGTCCGGAAAATCAGCCAGGTGATTCCGAAAGAAACGGGAAGACTAAGCATCAGGGATTTCGTTCCGTAAAGGATACATTCGTAGCACAGCATTCTGTTAAAGCCCTTCTCTGTCATTCCCACCGACCGGAGCATGGCAAATTCACGCCTCCTCAGCAGAATACCGGTGGAAATGGTATTGAATACGTTAGCCAGCGAAATCAGCGAGATCAGGATAATAAAACCGTAGGAAAATACATTGATGATCGTAGCCAGATTTTCATTTTCCTCATTGTCCGCATAAACATCGTACAGCCAGCTCTCGGGAATTCCCTTTTCTCCGGCAGTAGTTTTCAGTTTTTCCATGCAGCTTTTGTGATCATCGGTTTTCAGATAAATCAGTTCCGATGTATCACGATCATCAAAATAGGTTTCGAATACTTCCATGGGGTACACGATGGAAATCGAATTGGAAGAATTCCGGTTCAGCCCGAAAGGCAACGTATCCGCAAATGCTCCCAGCTCCAGATCCAGCGCATCGCAGCATTCTTTATATTTTCGATCATATTCCTCTTCATCTGCCTGCTCAGCCTCCGGCGAGTTTTTCCAGGCCTGCCATTTTTCCTGATCCGGAATCAGCAGGGGCAGCGTTTTGACAGTATCCCTTAAAAGTGTCGTTTTTTCGTATCGCTGAGTTTCAGAATTGAAAGTTTTTGTGTCTGCCAGAATGATTCCGGGAAAATCGGACAGGTTCTGATCGGCAGATGGCTTCCATTCCGCTTCATTCAGTCCGGCTTCCTTCAGATACTCACTCCAGGTATGGGAATCCACACCATAGATTGCCACGATCACATAGTAAGGACTGTTCTTTTCATACCCTGCCTTCTCCAGCTTTAATCTGGTTTCTTCAGGAAGCTGATCCCAGGGAAGCTCCTTTTGGGTGGCAAATTCCTTAACCGCGCTCCAGCGGACAACACCTTCCACTGCACTCAGATCAGCAGCCGCCTGCTCCAGCGAATAGTTTTCCCCGCTGCTCCTTTCAAACTCAGTCCATTCGCATCGGATATCGTAATCGTAATTCTCCAGTACTCCCCCTGCCATATCATTCAGATAGCGGCAGAAGCTGCTGGTGGAGATAAACAGCACCACACTGGCAAAAAGAGAAATTACGGTTGCACGGTATCTGCGGCGGTTCCGTTTGAAATGCTTCTGCGCCAGAGTTCCTTCCAGTCCGAACAGTTTCTGAACCACAGGTGAAGTTTTTACCTGTCTGGCCCGGACGCTGATATCATCGCTCTGTCTGATCGCATCAATGGCTGTAACGCGGGTTGCCCGGCGCGACGGAATCCAGGCCGAGATCAGAACTGTAAAATAGGCGATGACTGCGGCAATTACAAGAGAAGCCGGTGAAATCACCAGATGCAGTCCGATTCCCTTGATTCCGTAAAACGCATAAAACTTATCACCAATAAAATGGAAGGTAATGCCGATTCCCAGAATTCCGCTGATAATACCCAGAGGAATCCCCACTACGCTGACATCAAAGGCTTCCATAAATACCATTTTCCGAATCTGTTTTCTGGTTGCACCCACCGATGACAGGAGACCGAACTGTTTTGTCCGTTCGCTGACCGAAATGGAAAATGCATTGTAGATCAGAGATACAGAGCCGAACATAATCAGGGCCATCAGAATGGCAGCCATGGTATAGAGCATATTCTGCATCGTTGCCGAACCAAAAGATCCTTCATAACGAAGCAGAGATGAATTCCAGGAAGCCGTACCTTCCAGCCCATTGACAAACTCACGGGTGGTTCCGGGATGAACCATGCGGAAATAAGCGGCCTCTGTTTCCACAGGTCTGCTGCTGTCCCACAGGGTAATGGCTGTATAGCCTGGTGCTTCATGATCCTCAAAATCAGGCCGTTCATAAAATCCGGTTACGGTATAGGTACGCGTCTCCCGGAGAACCAGCGTTTCTCCCGGAGAACCCTCCTCTTCGGGCCAGTATCCGGTGCCCTGATCCAGCCTTTCGTCTCCATAATACCGGTCGCCCAGCTGCAGCGTCAACGAATCTCCGATGTGATATTCCACACACCCGTTGCTGAACAGATGGGCTGGCAAAATAATCTCATTACTGTTGTCCGGCAGACGCCCTTCGGTCAGATGTACCGGCATCCGGTCCAGAAACAGATCATCTGCACCCATAACAAAAAGATAAGGCTTGTATTCGTTCTGACTGCCCACATCCGCATAACCGATATTCTGGGCCAGCGCAGCGCTCTCCACTTCCGGATTATTTACAAAATCCTCCGCTTCACCGGAGGGCAGATTCAGATATCTTCCGTGCCAGTCTCCCTTCTGATAAATACAGCACTCGATCATGTAGGAACGGACACTGGAAATACTGGTGGTAACTGCCGTAAACATGGCTGTGGACAGAATGATTCCGATAATCGTTACAATAGTTCTTGTGCGGTTCTTTTTCAGTGTTTCCCGTGTAACCTTTCTGAAAATGTTCATTTTCGGAATTTTTCTCCGGGAGGTTTTTGTTCGTGAAGTTTTTGTTTGGGAAATACTCATCTGCGGATCACCTCATCTCTGGTAATCCGTCCGTCTTCTATAGCGATGATGCGGTTCGCCTGAAGTGCCACATGCTCATCATGGGTGATCACGATCAGCGTCTGGTTGTATTTCTTATTGGAATACTTCAGCAGATCTACAATTTCCTGACTGTTTTTGGAATCCAGATTTCCTGTAGGCTCATCAGCAAGAACTACCGCCGGAGCATTCATCAGTGCTCTTCCAATGGAAACCCGCTGCTGCTGTCCGCCGGAGAGCTGATTGGGCAGATGATTTTCCCGGCCCTTCAGCTTCAGAATCCCCAGAAGCTCTTCCAGACGTTCCTCATTGACCTTCCTCCCGTCCATCAGTACCGGCAGTGTGATATTCTCCGTCACATTCAGTACAGGAATCAGGTTGTAGAACTGATAGATCAGCCCTACCTGCCTGCGCCGGAAAACAGCCAGCTGTTCCTCATTCCGGGCGTACACATCCTGACCGTCCATAAAAACTTTACCCGATGTAGGAACATCAACACCCCCCAGAATATGCAGCAGCGTCGATTTGCCCGATCCCGAAGGACCGATAATGGCGATAAATTCCCCCTGCTCCACAGAAAAGGATACATGATCCAGGGCCCGGACTTCATTTTCCGCTTTCCCGTATATCTTCGTTAAATCTTCTACTCTTAAAATTTCCATCTCATAAACTCCTTCTGCATCTGCCTGACTCTGAACAGTTACATTTTTTTTGTTTATGAGCCTATCATAACAGACTGGGGTGACATACGAGTGACATGAACATAACAAAAACGTCACTTTACCGGATTCGGCTCATTTTCTACTGCCGGAATCTCATATTCCAGCCGGTACTGCCGGACTGTGTCAGATCGTTGTCCTGTAAAAACGCAGGATAAACAGGGCGCCGCCGTCTTTGCCGTTGCGGGCCTGAATGGTGCCGTTCTGGGCCAGGATAATGGTGCGCGCCAGAGCAAGTCCGATTCCGAAGCTGCCTGTATCGGAATTTTTCCCTTTGTAAAACCGGTCAAAAAGGCGGGGAAGATCCTCCTGCAAAAATCCTTTA